>JBEKRJ010000037.1:0-14792 GCA_049518835.1 Solirubrobacteraceae bacterium | reverse complement strand
CTGCCCGGCGCATGGCTCGCTGATGGGTGGGGCCTCGGTCCCGCGTCGCTCGCGGGACGGGGCCCCCCCGAACAGCCGGAAGCCCCTACTTGAGGATCCTGATCGTGCGGAACATTCCGAGCTGGTAGTGGTCGCGCCCGTCCTGGGCGTTCATCGCGCAGAGGATCAGGTAGGTGCCCGGGGGCTCGGTGATCACCTCCTGCTGCGCCGCGCCGCTGGACAGCGGGCCGGCGAACTCGCCCTTCGGGCCTTTCACGTACAGCTTGCCGGCGAGGTTGATCTTGCCCTGCAGCAGCAGCGCCTCTGCCTTGGCGGCATCGGCGACGCTCTTGATTCGGGCAAACAGGATCATGTGGATCAGGTAGCCACTGTTCTCGAACCGAACGAGCTCCCCGTCGCGAAGGGTGCTCGCGCCGCGGAACCCGAAGTCGATTGCGGTGACGGTCGCCGCGGGGCTTGGCAGGACCGCCGGCGCGCTGGCTTTTGCCACGGTGAACGACGTGAACCCGTTGGCGTTGTTGACCGCGACGTACGTCCCAGGCTCCAGGACCGTCTGCGCGGTGGCCGGCGCCGCCTTGGTCGCGTAGCCGTCGAAGACGATCGTCGCGTAGGGATCGATCGCGTCAAGCGGCGTGTTCTTGCCCAAATGTGCCACAACGCTGGCAAAGTCGGCGACCGTCACGCCCGGCTTGAGCGCCAGCAGGCCCGGAGAGTCGCTCGCCTCGCCCTTCACGGTGGTGACGACGTTCACGGCGCCGGACACCTCCGAACCGCCGACGGTGATCGTGTTCTTCGTCAGCGTCAGCGTCAGGGTCGGAAGCGTGCCCGCCGCGGTCGACGCGGCCGTCACCAGCACCAGACCGGACGCGACTGCGGCGCAGCCGACCGCAACGGCCACAAGAATGCATCGCTTGATGCTCGCCCGCCAGAAATTGCCCGAATGCTCAAACAAGTCGCCCTCCTAATCGATCAACCGCCAGCCTTGGCGGAATAGCCTACTTTAGGGAGCTTGCACTAGCAATAGAAAGCGATGCGTAGGTTTAAAGGTTGTTGCCGGGCAGCGAACGGCTTTCACGCTGCGCATGTCACGGTGTCGAATTGGGCGGGGTTGCGGCGTCGTAGATGATGAGGCCGCGTCAGCGCGGCGAACCTCAACTCAAGGAGGCGCGATGCCCCAGTACATGCTGCTGATCCTCAATCCGACCACGGGAGGACCGACCCCCGAGCAGCAAGCCACGCTCTACGAGCGCTACAGCCAGTACACGCAGGATCTGCACGACGCCGGACTGTTCGTGAGCGGCGATCCGCTGCAGGGCCCGGACGTCGCGACGACCGTGCGTGTGCGCGCCGGCGAGACCCAGCTGACCGACGGGCCGTTCGCCGAGACCAAGGAGTACCTGGCCGGCTACTACGTGATCGAGTGCGACGACCTCGACACGGCGCTGCAGCGCGCGGCGCAGATGCCCAACATCGAATACGGGTCCGTCGAAGTGCGCCCGATCTGGGACATGACCAGCGGCGCGCAGGCCGCCTCGGACGAGGTGCAGGCCTCGGCGTGAGCGCGCGCGACGAGTGGCGGCCGGGGACGCCGGCGACGCCGGCGCGAGGCGGGAGCGCCGGGCCGACTGGGGCCCGGTCGCAACCGCGACAACCGCGGCGCCGACCAGGTTCGCGCGCCGGTGCGCAATCCGCCGGCGGGTCCGATCCGGCCGCCACCGTCGAGCGTGCATTTCGCGACGAGCGGGCCGCCGTGCTCGCGACGTTGATCAGGCATCTCGGTGACTTCCAGTTGGCCGAGGACGCCGTCCAGGATGCGTTCGCGGCCGCGGTCGCGACCTGGCCCGCTGCCGGCGCGCCCGCCAATCCCGGTGCCTGGATCACGGTCACCGCGCGCCGCAAGGCGATCGACCGGCTGCGGCGCGAGCGCGCGACGGCCGACCGGACAGCGCGGCTGGCCGAGCTGGCGCGGCTGGACGCTCAGGAGCACCGGCCCGAGGTCGACGACGACAGCACGGTCGTCGACGACCGGCTGCGGCTGATCTTCACCTGTTGTCATCCGGCACTGGCGCTGCCGGCGCGCGTGGCGCTGACGCTGAGGCTGCTCGGGGGGTTGAGCACGCCGGAGATCGCCCGCGCGTTCCTCACGGGCGAGGCGACGATGGCGCAACGCCTGGTGCGGGCCAAGCGCAAGATCGCCGATGCGTGCATCCCGTACCGGGTGCCGGCCGACGGGGCACTGCCCGACCGGCTCAACGGCGTGCTGTCGGTCGTCTATCTGATCTTCAACGAGGGCTACGACGCCACCGACGGCGAGCGGCTGGTGCGCGGCGAGTTGTGCAGCGAAGCGATCCGGCTCGGACGGCTGCTGTACAAGCTGATGCCTGACGATGCAGAGGTGGCGGGCCTGCTGGCGCTGATGCTGCTGCACGACTCGCGCCGCGGGGCGCGCGTCGATCGTCACGGGCGGTTCGTGGCGCTCGACGAGCAGGATCGCACGCTCTGGGACCGCGGACGCATCCGCGAGGGACTGCGCGCACTCGACTGGGCGCTGACGCAGCGTCGACCCGGTCCTTACCAGCTCCAGGCCGCGATCGCGGCGCTGCATGCACAGGCGCCGACTGCCGCGCAGACCGATTGGGCTCAGATCGCGGAGTTGTACAGCGGCCTGGCACTACTCTTGCCGTCGCCGGTGGTCGAGCTCAACCGTGCAGTCGCGGTCGCGTTCGCCCACGGTCCACGCCCGGGACTCGAGTTGCTGCGCACGCTGCTCGCCGAGCCGGCGCTGGAGCGCTATCAGCCCTTGCACGCCGCCCGCGCGGAGCTGCTGGCGCGGGCCGGCGAGCGCGAGGAGGCGGCCCGCGCCTATCAGCGCGCACTAGCCCTGAGCGCCAACACGGTCCAGCGTACGGAGCTCGAGCGCAGGCTGGCGGCGTTGCAGCAGTAGCGCGCCGGCGATTCGTGTCAGTCGCACGGTGGCGGGTGGCACGCCGGCGCCCGTGGCCGTCGGGTGCCGCCGTACGGGCCGGCGGAGACGCGAGTTGGGGCCGGGCTGATGCGCGCCAGCACGCCACCATCAACCCCCCGCCTGTCGGGTTACGGCCCTCGGCGATTGGCGCGGCGGGCCGCGCCCGGGCAGCCTGTGTGACGTGAGCACGACAGCCCAAGCCAGCCAAGCCCCGGTCAGGACGCGCCTGAACACCGCCAGCGGCGCCGCGATCGCCTCGATCGGCGTCAGCGTCCCTGACACGATCGTCCCGAACACGGTGATCTCGGCGCGGCTCGGCGTCAGCGACGACTGGATCGAGCGTCGCACGGGGATCCGCACCCGCCACATCGCGCGGCCGGATGAGCGCCTTGCGTCGTACGCGGTGCGCGCCGGCGAGCGCGCGCTGGAGCGCGCCGGCGTGGAACCGAGCGAGCTCGACCTCGCGCTCGTCGCGACGACGACCCCCGACGAGCTGCTGCCCAACGCCGCGCCGCTGGTCGCGCACGCGCTCGGCGCCGGCAGCGCCGGCGCGTTTGACATCGGCGCGGCGTGCACGGGATTCCTGTCGGCGCTCGCGGTCGGGTCCGCGGTGCTCGAGGCCGGTCGCGCCCGGGCGGTGCTGGTGCTCGGCGCCGACCTGATGTCGCGGATCACGGATCCCGATGACCGCTCGACCGCGGCCGTGTTCGCCGACGGCGCGGGCGCGGCGGTGCTGGTCGCGACCGAGCCCCCCGGCGCGATCGGTCCGGTCGTGCTCGGCGCCGACGGCGCCGGCGCGGACCACATCGTCGTCGAGCGCGATCGGGCGCTGATCCGCATGCACGGCCACGAGACGTTCCGCGAGGCGGTCGCGCGACTCAGCCTCGCGACGCTGCAGGCGACGCGCGCGGCCGGCCTGGCGCTGGACGAGATCGACCTGTTCGTCTACCACCAGGCCAACGGCCGGATCCTGTCGGCCGTCGGCGAGCGCCTCGGCCTGCCGCCGGGCCGCGTTGTCGACTGCCAAGCGCGCCAAGGAGATCCCGGTGTCCTCGACCAAGTCAGCGATCGGGCACCTGCTCGGCGCCGCCGGCGCGGTCGAGGCGATCGCGACCGTGCGGGCGCTCCAGCAGCGCCTCGCGCCGCCCATGCTCGGCTACGAGCAGCCCGACGCGGGCCTCGATCTCGACTACGTGCCGGACGGCCCCCGCCCCCTGCGGATACGCGCCAACGCCGCCGGCCCGCGGCCGGCGGTCGCGCTCTCGAACTCGTTTGGCTTCGGCGGCCACAACGCCGTCCTATGCCTGGGCGGCCCGCGATGAGCGTCACGCTCGCCCCAAGCCCGAGCTACGCCGGCGGCTCGCTCGGCGAGCAGCACGCGGGCACGATCGTGCGCGTGCTCGAGCTCGCCGACCGAGCAAGCGCGCCGGTGGCGTGCTGGACGCCGACAGCTCCCAGAAGGGGGCGCGGTTGGTCTCCAAGTGCGACGCGTTCGGGATCCCGCTGGTCGTGCTCGTCGACACGCCGGGCTACATGCCGGGCTCCAAGCAGGAAGGCGCCGGCGTGATCCGCTTCGGCGCCTCGCTCGTGCACGCGTTCGCGGCCGCGAGCTACGCACAGACCCAGCGACGCCCCGAGATCGCCGCCGCCGGCGGCCACGTCGACGAGCTGATCGCGCCCGCGCAGACGCGCGCCCGGCTTGCGTGGGCGCTCGCCTCGCTGGGGGCCGCGCGATGACCGCCGGCGAGCCGCTCCGCAACGCCGGCGAGTCGCTGCACGGCGGCGGCGAGGTGCTGCTCACCGGCGCCACCGGCTTCGTCGGCATGGAGCTGCTCGCCCGGTACCTCGAACGCGGCCAGCGCAACGTCGTCGCGGTCGTGCGCGCGCGCGACGACGAGGCCGCGCGCGGGCGCCTCGACGCCGTGCTGGCGAACCTGTTCGGGGATCGCGCCGACCGCTACGGCGACCGCGTGCAGGCGGTCGCCGGCGAGCTGACCGCCCCCCGCCTCGGCCTGTCGAAGGCGCGCTGCGAGCAGCTCGCGCGGCGCGTCACGACGATCGTGCACAGCGCTGCGTCGGTCTCGTTCGCGTTGCCGCTCGCGCAGGCCCGGGCAATCAACCTCGACGGCACCCGGCGGATGCTCGAGTTTGCGCAGCTCGCGCGCGACCGCGGCGGGCTGGACCGCTACGGACAGATCTCGACCGCCTACGTCGCCGGCAACCACGCCGGTCGCTTCGCCGAGTGCGATCTGGATCTCGGCCAGGGGTTTCGCAACTCCTACGAGCAGTCGAAGTTCGAGGCGGAGCAGCTGGTGCGCGCGACGCGCGACTTGCCGCACACGATCCTGCGCCCGAGCATCGTCGTCGGCGACCGCTACAGCGGCTGGACGTCGGCGTTCAACGTCTTGTACTGGCCGCTGCGGGCATTCGCGCGCGGCCTGTTCAAAGCGGTTCCGGGGATCCCGACCGCGCTCGTCGACGTCGTCTCGGTTGACTACGTCGCCGACGCGATCCACGCGCTGTGCGGGAGCGCCGGCGGAGCCGGTCAGACCTATCACCTGACGGCCGGCCGCGACGCGAGCACGCTCGACGAGATCGCGAACCTCGCCAGCGGCTACTTCCGCCGCCCCCGTCCGCAGGTGCTCTCGCCCGAGGAGTTCGCCGCGCTGGACACGAGCTCGGCGTTCGAGGAGAGCCAGACGTACTTCCCGTACTTCGCGATCGGCACCGTGTTCGACGAGCAGCTGACGCGCGCCCAGCTGGAGCCGGTCGGGATCCGGGTCTCGCCGCTGGGCGACTACATCGAACGGCTGCTGGACTTCGCCACGCGCACGCGCTGGGGCAAGCGGCCGATCGCGCGCGTCGAGGCGCTCGCCACATGACGCTCGTGATGGGGCGCGCTGCGCGCGCCTGGCTTGGGCTGCAGAGGGGCGTCGGCACCGGCGGGCGGTCGGGCTGACGCGAGCACAGGCCCCCCACCCGGGGGGTTGTGAGCGCCGCGCGGTTGTCGCGCCCGGCCGGGCGGGCCATCCTCGTGACATGGCAATGCTCGCCGATACCGCGCGGTTTCATCTCGACGACCCCGACGAGCTCGTGGCCGCGTCGCTAGCGTGCCCGCTGTGCCTGTGGAGCGCAAGCGTCACCTGGGCGCTGGGGGGCGACGAGTACGATCCTTCCGTCGCATGTCGGTGTCCACGCTGCGAGCAGTCCTGGAGCGTCTACCTGACGCCCGACCAGGCGCTGCGCCTCAGGCTGATGGCGGTTCGCGCCGGCTAGCGCCTTGCAGCCGCACGCGATCAGCCGCCCCGCTCCGGCGGACAGCGGCGTGAGGGTCGACGCGCTCGAGCTGTTCGTCGAGGTGCTCTCGCAGTCCGATCGCCCGGCGGCCGGCGACGACTTCTATGACCGGCTGTGCGAGGCGGTCTGCCGGCTGGCGCACATGCGCCGCGCGGTGATCTTCCGCTACGACGCGGCGCGCCGGCGGGTGCGCGCGGCGGGTGCCCACGGGCTCGACCTCGAGCAGTTCGCCGGCGCGCACGTGACCGTCGAGTCGCTGCCGATCACCGCCCAGGCGCTGGCCGCCGACCGCGTGCTCGAGATCGACGGCGACGTCGGCGACCAGATCTCGCCCGAGTACGCGGTCTTGGTCGGCGAGCCGATGCGGCTGGTCTGCGCCCCGATGGTGGCGGCCAATCGCGCCGTCGGCGTGATCCTCGCCGACCGCCCGCTGTCGGCGCCGTCGCTCGACGACGCCGAGCGCGATCTGCTGTGGACGCTCGGCAAGGCGGCGGCGCTGGCGGCGGTGGCGCGGATCGTCGCCACCGAGCACGAGAAGGCGCACGCGCTCGAGCAGCGGATCGACCTCGCGCGCGAGATCCACGAGGGCGTGATCCAGCGACTGTTCGGCGTCTCGATGGCGCTCGACGCCGAGGGCGACCTGCCGGCGGCGGCGCGGGCGCGGTGCGCGAGCGAGACGCAAGCGGCGCTCGCCGACCTGCGCAGCGCGCTGCAGCGGCCGCTGGGACGCGCGCCGCACGAGACGCAGACGACGTTCGTGGCCGAGGTGGAGCGCCTCGCGCGCGTGCACCCCGACCTCGGCGTCGCGTTGCGGGCCGGGGGAGAGGGAGATGTCCCGCCGGCGCTCGAGCCGCTGGCGCAGTCGATCCTGCGTGAGGCGGTGCGCAATGCTCAGCGCCATGCAGCGCCGACCCACGTGGCGGTCCGGGTCGGGCGGCTCGACGGCACGTTCGTGCTCGAGATCGCCAACGACGGCGTCAGCGGCTCGCGCCACCACGCCGGGATGGGGCTGCGGCTGGCCGCCTTCGAGGCGCTGCAGAGCGGCGGCGTGGTCGAGTTCGGCGAACGAGAGCCCGGCACCTGGCAGGTGCGCCTGGTCGTACCGTACGAGGGGAACGGATGAGTACCGGCGCGGTGATCGACGACGGCCTGCGCAGCCCCGAGCGCCTCAGCGTGCTGGTCGTCGACGACCACGACGTGGTGCACTGGGGCTTTCGGCTGATGCTCGCCCAGCAGGCGTGGGTCGCGCGCTGCCTGAGCGCCCACACGGGCCGCGAAGCGCTCGAGCTCGCCGCGCGCTACAGCCCGCACGTCGCGCTCGTCGACCTGTTCATCGGCGAGGAGTCCGGCGCGGAGATCTGCGAGCAGCTGCGCGCGGCGGAGCCGCGGACGCGCGTGCTGCTGTTCTCGGGCGCCGGCGACATCTCGCCGCACGCCGCGCGCGCGGCCGGCGCATCCGGGTTTGCCTATAAGGACTGGTCCGCGAGCCGGATCGCGACCGCGGTGCGGATGGTGGGGCTCGGCCAGACGGTGTTCGAGCGCCAGGACCGGACCGGCGCGCTGGGCCTGTCCGACCGCGAGCGCGCCGTGCTCGAGCTGATGAGCTCCGGCTCGACCAATCCCGAGATCGCCGATGTGCTGCACCTATCGAAACACACCGTCAAGGAGCACACGAGCGCGCTGTATCGCAAGCTCGGCGTCCGCAACCGGACCGAGGCGGTGCAGCGCGCGCAGCGGCTGGGGCTGCTCAGCTAGGGGTACCGTTCGCCGGATGACGAGCGCGAGGAGGTCCCGCTGGACGCGGGTCTGAGCGAGATCGCCCGCCTCCTCGGGCAGCGACCGCCGTTCGACGGGCTGTCCGCCGACGAGCTTGGCGAGGTGGCTGCTGAGACCGAGATCGAGTTTCACCCCGCCGGCAGCGTGATCCTGTCCGAGGACGGAGGGCCGGTGACGTTCCTGCGCGTGGTCCATGCCGGCGCTGTCGACATCGTCCACGAGGACAAGCTGCTGGACCTGCTCGGGCCGGGCGACACGTTCGGGCACGCGGCGATGCTGTCGGGCTTGCCGCCCGGGTTCGAGGCCCGTGCCGCCGAGGACACGCTCTGCTACAGGATCCCCGTGGCGGTTGCCCGGGCGCTGCTCGAGCGCGCCCGCAGCCGCGACTTGCGCGTCGGGCGCAACGAGCCCGGCCACCAACCGGTCGCGAAGCTGATCCGCTCGGCGACCGTGCGCGCGCAGCCGATGGACAGCATCCGCGAGCTCGCGCGGCGGATGACCGCGGCCGGCGCGACCTCGGCGATCGTCGAGATGCGCGGCGGGCTCGGGATCGTCACCGACCGCGACATCCGCACGCGGATCGTCGCCGCGGGGCTGCCGCTGAGCGCCCCCGTCGCCAGCGTGATGACGACGCCGGTGTTCTCGGTCACGCCGGACCGGCTCGGGGGCGAGGTGCTGTTCGAGATGCTCGAGCGCGGCATCCGCCACGCGCCGGTCGTGACCGAGCGCGGCCAGCTGGTCGGCGTCGTCGAGGACGCGGACCTGTTCGCGGTGCAGCCGCGGTCGTGGTTCGGCGCCCGCCGGGCGATCGCCCGCGCCGACGGGATCGACGCGCTGGCCGCCGTCGGCCGGCGCCTGCCCCAGATCCTGGTCGAGCTGCACGCGTCCAACCTGCGTGCGCTCGAGGTCGCGCGGGTGCTGACGGCGCTCGTCGACGCGCTCACGCTGCGCGCGCTGCAGCTCGCGCTCCCCGCCCGCGAGCTGCCGCGCGACGGGCTCGTGTGGGTCGCCGTCGGCAGCCACGCCCGGCGCGAGCTGACGCCCGCATCGGGCTCGCGCGGCGCCGCGGTCTGCACCGCGCCCGCGCCGCCCGGCTGGGCGCAGGCGGCCGGCGACGCGCTGCGCCGCTGTGGCCTAGACGGCGACGTCGACGTCCGCACCGCGCAGCAGTGGGCGGACGCGCCCAGCGACGACGCGCTCGCGCTCACGGTGCTGGTCGAGCGCCGCGTGCTGTGGGGAACTCCGCGCGAGCCGCTGCCGGTCGCCGCCGGCGCGGCGCGCGAGCGGGTGCTGGCGGCGCTGCGGATCCGCGCGCTTGGCGCCAGTCCGCCGACCGGCTTCGACGGCGACGTCGTGCTGCAGGCCGACGGACGTCGCAGCGAGCGCCTCGACATCCGCGCTGCGGCGATTGCGCCGATCGTGGCGATCGCGCGCTGGGCGGGCGCGGCTGCGGGGCTGCTGAACGGCTCGACATCCGAGCGGCTGCACGCCGGCGTGCGCCACGGCGTGCTCTGCGACGCCGATGCGCAAACGCTCGCGGAGGCGTTCGAGCTCGCGCTCGGGCTGCGGCTCGACCATCAGATGCGCCAGCTCGCCGGCGGGCGCCCGCCCGACGACCGGCTCGCGCCGAGCGCGCTCAGCCCGCTGGCGCGCGACTACCTTCGCGACGTGTTCCGGGCGGTCGCAAGCGTCCAGCGCGGGCTGGCGCCGTGAGGCTGCTGCGCCCGCCGCGCGAGGGCGCCGCGGTCGCGTTCGCCGGCGCCCGCAGGACCCCCGGGAAGACGCCCTGGCGAGCGGCCGGCTGGTGCGCGCTGGACCTCGAGCTGACCGGCCTGGACCCGCGCCGCGACGAGATCGTCGCGATCGGCGCGGTGCCGATCGAGCACGGCCGCGTGATCCTTGGCAAGGCGCGCTACACGCTCGTGCGCGCGTCCAAGCGCTCCGAGCGCGCGGCGGTCGTGATCCACAAGCTCCGCGTCGCGGACCTCGCGACCGCGCCACCGCCGGCGCAGGCGGCTGAGCTCGTGCTCGAGGTGCTGGCCGGGCGGATCCCGGTGTTTCATACCGCCGCCGTCGAGCGCGCGTTCCTGGGGCCGGTGCTGGCGTCGCGCGGCGTGCGCCTCGGCACCGCCGCGGACACCGAGCTGCTGGGTCGCCTGTGGCTGCACGATCGCGACGGGAGTGCGCCCGCGGGGGTCGCGCTGTCCGGGCTGGCGTCAGCGCTGCGCTTGCCGGCGCAGGCACCGCACCACGCGCTCGGGGATGCGCTCACGACCGCCACGGCGTTCATCGCGATCTGCACGCACCTCGACGCGCGCGCCCCGCAGACGGTCCGCTCGCTGCTCGGGGCGCGGGCGCAGCTGACGGCGGCGCGGCGCTTCGGTCACCCGTAAGGGGCGCTCAAACTCGCGCCCGCGCGGCCGATCACTCCGTGTAACCGAAGTGATCGATGCCACGCCGGCGGCGGTCGCCAGCCGCCGCGCGCGCGAGGAGACAGGATTGATGATGAGCCGTGCAGCGAGGTCGGTCGCGCCGGTGGTCTGTGCGCTGCTGGCGCTCGGAGCCGCCGGATGCGGGACCGCGAGCAACCCACACACCCCGAACGCGAGCGCGTCCGCACCTGCGCCGAGCCTGCCGCTGAAGGCGGGCGAGAACCCCGCCGGCCAGCAGTTGTACGGAAAGCGCAGGGGCGGCGTGCTGACCGCCTATACGGCTTCGGACTTCGAGAACCTCGACCCCGGCGAGTCCTACTTCCAGGGTGACTACGCGATCGACTACCCGACGCAGCGGCCGCTGTTCGCCTACTTGCCCAACACCGCGCAGACGGTCAGTGCCGACCTCGCGACCGAGGTCCCGACGATCGCCAACGGCGGCATCACCGACGGCGGGCGGACGCTGACCGTGCACATCCGCCGTGGCGTGCACTTCAGCCCGCCGGTCGACCGCGAGGTGACTTCGGCCGACGTCGCCTACGCGATCGAGCGCGGCGCGAACCCCAACGTCGCGAACCCATACTTTGCGATCTACTTCGGCGCCGGCGCGCCAGCGCCGCTGGTCGGGGCCCAGTCGCCCAACTACAAGGGCGGGCCGATCCCCGGCATCCAGACACCCAACCGCTACACGATCGTGTTCCACACGACCAAGCCGAGCGGCTCGTTCCTCGTGCAGGCGCTGACGATGCCGCTGTCGGCGCCGGTCCCGGTGCAGTTCGCCAAGCCGCTGGATGCCCACGGCCCGACGCTGTACGGCAGCGAGTACCTCGTCGCGACCGGGCCGTACATGATCAAGGCCGACCCCAAGACGGGCAAGTTCAACGGCATCGGCTACCAGACGGGCAAGTCGCTGACGCTCGTGCGCAACCCGAACTGGAATCCGAGCACCGACTACCGGCCCGCGTACCTGAACGAGATCCGGATCGAGATCGGCGGCGAGCCGACCGTGATCGGCGCGGAAGTGCTCAAGGGCTCCGATGCGGTCCAGCTCGACACCCCGGCGCAGGCCAGCGTCAAGCTCGCCTACCTCTCCTACCCGTCGCAGATCACGTTCACCCCGGGCGCCGGCGACCACTACGCGGCGATCGACAACGCCGCGGGCCCGTTCCGCAACGAGGATCTGCGCCGGGCGCTGTGGGCCGCGGTCGACCGCGAGGCGATCGTCAAGGCGCGTGGCGGCCCGCTCGTCGACACGCCGATGACCCACTTCATCTACCCAGGGGTCGAAGGCTTCGAGCAGGCCGGTGGTTACGCCGGTCCGCAGGTGGACTACAACAGCGACGTCGACGGCAACCTGTCGGTCGCGCGCAAGTACATGCGCCTCGCCGGCTATCCGAGCGGCCGCTACGCCGGCAACGCGACGATCCAGCTCGTCGGCTCGACCGACGGCAACGCGCCGGCGATCGCCCAGATCTTCGAGTCCGCGCTCGCGAGCCTCGGCTTCCACGTCCACGCGACGCTCGTCGATCAGTCGGTGATGTACGCCAAGTACTGCGGCGTCCCCAAGCAGAACATCGACGTCTGCCCTTCGATGGGGTGGATGCGCGACTTCGCCGATCCCCTGACGGTCGTGTACGCGCCCTTCTACGGCCCCGCGATCCAGCCGACCAACAACTCCAACATGAGCCAGACCAACGATCCGCAGATCAACGCGGCGATGGCGCGTGCGGCGCTGGTCAGCGACCCGACCGCGCGCGCCGCGGCATGGGCGGGGGTCGACCGGCTGCTGGTCGAGAAGGCCGTGGCGATCCCCGAGGTGTTCGACAACCAGCCCGACATCGAGAGCCGCGATGTCGCCGGCGTCGACGCGCTGTGGAACACCGGCACCTGGGACTTCGACTTCACCTCGCTGCGGTAGCCGGGCCCGCTCGGCGGCCGCCGACGGCGCGCCAACAGCGGCCGGTCCCCGGTACGATGCGCTCACTGTGACCTACGTCATCGCAGAGCCCTGCATCGACCTCAAGGACCTGTCGTGCGTCGAGGTCTGTCCGGTCGACTGCATCCACCCGACCGAAGACGAGGCCGGCTTCGCCGGCGTCAACCAGCTGTTCATCGACCCTGACGAATGCATCGACTGCGATGCCTGCGTCGAGGCCTGCCCCGTCGACGCGATCTTCGCCGAGGACCAGCTGCCGGAGGAGTGGCGGCACTTCACGAAGACCAACGCCGACTACTTCGCTCGCGCTTCCTAACCCAACCATGGAACTACGCACGCTGGGAACCACCGGGGTCAGGGTCAGCCCGCTCTGCCTCGGGGCGATGATGTTCGGCGGCTGGGGCAACCCCGATCACGACGACAGCATCAAGATCATCCACCGCGCGCTCGATGCGGGGATCAACTTCATCGACACCGCCGACGTCTATTCGCGCGGCGAGTCCGAGGAGATCGTCGGCAAGGCGCTCGCCGGCGGCCGGCGCGACAACGTGGTGCTCGCGACCAAGGTGCACGGGACGATGGGCGATGACCCCAACGAGTTCGGCAACTCACGGCGCTGGATCGCGCGTGAGGTCGACAACAGCCTGCGCCGGCTGCGGACCGACTGGATCGATCTCTACCAGATCCACCGTCCGGAGGCTGACACCGACATCGACGAGACGCTCGGCGCGCTGACCGACCTCGTCCGCGCCGGCAAGGTGCGCAGTATCGGCTCCTCGACCTTCCCCGCCAGCCAGATCGTCGAGGCGCAGTGGGTCGCGCAGCGGCGCGGACGCGAGCGCTTCGTCTGCGAGCAGCCGCCGTACTCGATGCTCGTGCGCGGCGTCGAGGCCGACGTGCTGCCGACCTGCCGGCGCTACGGGATGGGCGTGATCTCGTGGAGCCCGCTGGCCGGCGGCTGGCTGACGGGTGCCTACCGCAAGGGCGCCCAGCTGCCGAGCTCGCGCCGCGCCGAGCGGATCCCCGGCCGCTACGACATGACGATCCCCGGCAACCAGCACAAGCTCGAGGCAGCCGACGAGCTCGCGCAGCTCGCCGAGGAGGCCGGGCTGACGCTGATCGAGCTGGCGCTGGCGTTCGTGATCCGCCATCCCGCGGTGACCGCGGCGATCATCGGGCCGCGCACGATCGAGCACCTCGAGTCGCAGCTGAGCGCCGCCGACGTGCAGCTGTCCGACGACGTGCTGGACCGGATCGACGCGATCGCGGCGCCCGGCGTGAACATCAACTCGGCGGACGGCGGCTGGGCCAACCCGGCGCTCGAGCCGTCGGCGCGCCGTCGCTGACGCCGGCGGCGCGGGCGAGCGTGGCGCGCGCGACGCGCTGCAGGCAGCGCAGGTAGTCGAGGTGCGCCTCCCAGCGAAGGCTGTCGCCGAGCTCGGCGCGCTGCTCCTGCGCGAGCCGCGCGGTGTCGTTGTGCGCGTCGAGCAGCTCGTAGACGAGCTCGGCGAGCTGCGCGTCAGGCGATGCGGTCGGTTTCGCGTGCCAATTGTCCAACGGACGTCACCGCAAGTCGGCGGACCGTGACCGTTGAGCATGTTAGGTTCGCTACCGGCGGCAAGCGCGTGTGCACGGACTCAGACAGCCCAATTTGGACAAAGCACCTCCCGGCCGGGGTGTCCGCCGGCGACGCCGAGCTGCTGGCCGACGGCAGCCTGCCGGCGCGCTGGCTGCGCCGCTGGCGCGAGCGCGCGTCGTGGCGCCAGCTGCAGGACGTCGACGGGACGTGGCTGTCAAGCGACGAGCTCGAGCAGCGCAGCCGCGCCGCCGCCACGCGGTTGCTCGCCGGCGGCCTCGAGGCGGGCGACCGCCTGCTGCTGTCCGGGCGCAGCTGCGCCGGGCTCGTGATCGCGTATCTCGGCGCGCTGCGGGCGGGGCTCGTGGTCGTGCCGGTGAACCCGGCCTACACCGCCGACGAGGTCGCGAGGATCGTGCGCGACGCGCGGCCGCGGGCGGCCGCGGTCGCGGATCCGGCGCTGCGCGGGTGGGTGCAGGAGGCCTCGGAAGGGCCGGTGTCGCTGTCGGGGATCGAGCTCGAGGGGCTGCCGGCGGGCGGCGGCGAAGCGGCGATCGACGGCGCCCGCCGCGACGAGCTCGCGCTACTGATCTACACCTCGGGGACGACCGGCCAGCCGAAGGGCGTGCCGCTCACGCACGGCAACCTGCTCGCGAGCGCGACGGCGGTCAACCTCGCGTGGCGCTGGGAGCCCGAGGACACGCTGCTGCTGGCGTTGCCGCTGTTTCACGTCCACGGGCTCGGCGTCGGGCTGTTCGGCACGCTGTGCGCGGGCGCCGCGGTCACGCTGCGGGCGAAGTTCGACCCCGC
>JBEKRJ010000036.1:0-15654 GCA_049518835.1 Solirubrobacteraceae bacterium | reverse complement strand
CAGGTGACCGCCATCGCGAGCACCGGCGCCACCACGACCGTGACCTCCGCCCCGGTCGGCCCGGTCACCAACGGCACCCCGGCCGCGAACAGCACGCCCACCATCACCGGCACCGCAGCCGACGGCGACATCCTGACCGCCCAGCAGAGCTTCAGCGGCAACCCCTACACCTACGCCTACCAGTGGCAGCGCCAGACCGCCGGCTCGCACACCTGGACGAACATCACCGCCGCGACCGCCTCCACCTACACGGCGACCAAGACAGACGAAGGCGCCGAAATCCGCTTCACCGTCACCGCCACCAACTCGTTCGGCTCCACGCAGGCGACCTCAGCGCAGGCCGGCCCGGTCGCCGCGAACCCGCCCGTCGGCGCGAGCGCCCCCGCCGTCACCGGCACGCCGCAGGACACCAACATCCTGCTGACAAGCAACGGCACCTGGTCGGCCGCCGCCGGTCTGACGTTCGCCTACCAGTGGCAGACGTCCCCCGACGGCGAGACCGCCTGGACCAACAACCCCATCCAGACAGCCGACGACTACCCGCTCACCCACCCCGACGTCGGCCGCTACGTCCGCGTGCTGGTCACCGCCACCAACCCCGACGGGACCTCGACGCAGACCTCCAACGTCCTCGGCCCCATCACCCCCCACCCGCCCGTCAACACCGTGGCGCCGACCATCTCCGGGACCGCGCAGGTGTCCGACATGCTGATGGCGCAGACCGGCACCTGGACGGGCCCTGGCATCTCCTACTTCTACCCTCGCCGGTCGCGGCCGACGTCGGCCGCTACATCCGCGTGCAAATTACCGCCTCCAACCCCGATGCGTCCGTCCAAGCGTACTCACAGCCGACCGCCGCCGTGCAAAACAACACGCCGGGCAACCAGACGCCACCGGCGATCATCGGCACCACCCTGCAAGCCCAGACGTTGAACGCCTCACCCGGAACCTGGACGTCTGTCGGCAACACCTATAGCTACCAGTGGCAGCGCTCGACCCCGACCGGCTATCAGCCCATTGCCGGCGCGACGCAGGCAACCTACACGCTCACGACCGCGGACGTCGGCCAGAAAATCGAGGTCGTCGTCACCGCCTCGAACACCGGCGGGCAGCGAAGCGCCACCTCCCAGCCAGTCGGCCCAGTCAGCTCAGACATCCCGTTCAACACCGTACCGCCGGCCATCACCGGCACGCCCGCGCGCGCAAGCACGCTCCAGGCGTCCCCCGGCACGTGGAACCCGACCGCCAGCGCCTACACCTACCAATGGGAGCACTGCACAACCCCGTCTCTGCCCTGCACGCCGATCACTGGCGCCACCGGCCAGACCTACACGCTGCAAAAGACAGACGAAAGCCAGGCCATCGCAGTCATGGTCACCGCCTCCAACGCCTACGGGCACGCCAACGCCCAAAGCAACTTCACCGCGCCGGCGTCGGCGACCCCGCCGGCCAGCACGCAAGCGCCGGCCGTCACCGGCACGCCGCAGCGCGCCGTCACGCTCCAAGGCACCCAGGGGACCTGGACGGGCGCCGGCAACACCTACAGCTACCAGTGGGAGGACTGCAACAGCTCCGGCCAAGCCTGCGCCTCCATCAAGGGCGCGACACAGCCCAGCTACACGCTCGCACAGTCAGACGAAGGGCACGCCGTCGTGCTGGCTGTGACCGCCACCAACCCCGACGGCAGCACGGCCGCCTCCTCTAGGCCCACCGGGGCCGTGGCCGCGCTGCTGCCGGCCTCCACGCATGCGCCCGTCATCTCCGGTGCCGGCCAGCAAGGCCAGACGCTGGCCATCACCCAGCAGGCGTGGTCAGTGCCGGCCGGCACCACATACGGATACGCATGGGAGCTGTGCAACTCCGCCGGGCAGTCCTGCACGCCCATCGCCAGCGCGAGCTCGACCAGCTACACGCTGCCGGCAAGCGCCGTCGGCCAGACGCTCGTCGCCGTCGCGACCGCCACCGACCCCGACGGCACCGTCAAGGCGACCTCGGCCCCAAGCGCCGTGGTGCTCGCCGCCAAGTCCTCAAAAACCGCCGCGGTGACGCTCACCGCCGCCGCCTCGACGCCAGCGCCGGTCACAAACGCCCAAGGGACGGTGCTCGCGACCGCGCAGCTGCAAAGCACCATGCAGGCCGAGATCGCGCAGGCCAAACACCGGGCGTCGGGCTCCCGGCTAGTTCTCAAGCTGCGCCGCGCACCCGGCGTCAACGGCGCCCTGCGCGTCTGGGTGCAAGCCGCCGGACACGAGCAGAAGCTGACGCTGCGCGGCCAGCGAGCGGCCGTTAGCCTGCCCGCCGCGATGACCGGCAAGGTGCTCATCGTCATCGGACGCTAATGTCAGCCGTGTTCTTGAGTCGTGCCCATCGCCTCAGGGCGAGCTTCGTGACGATGCTGCTAGACCTCGGCATCCCGCTCGCCGTAGTCAAGGACGCCGCACGTCACGCGAGCCCGGCGACGACGCGAATCTACGACCGCGACCGGTCCTCGTTCAGCGAGCATCCCACTCACAAGCTCAACCTCTGACGACAGCACGTGCGGTGAATGCCGCTCCGGCCTCGGCTCAGTTGTTGGCGTGCGCCGGAGGTTGGTCAGCGGACCCCTGCGCCAGTGGATTGCCCGTCCCCGATCTGATGAGGGGTTGCGGTCAGCGACAAGCCCGTCAGCGCCCTGCACTGGACGGCACCATCCACATCCAGGTCAGGTTGGAGGTGGGAGTTCGGGTCTCCAGAATCGAGGTGTCGCTCAAGCCGTTGCTTAATTCGACGTCGCGACCGGGAGCGCTCGTGCCCGTCGGTGAGGTGTCGAGCCGTGCGTCGCTCGTCGATGGGTGAGTGCGTCGCCGCTCGTCGCGTCGGCAACCACCCCGGGCTACCGCCTGACCAAAGCCGCTGAACGCGCTCACGCGCATCCCCAGTCGCAAAGGCTGTCGCCGTGTACACCTCGAGGCGTCGGACTCCGCGACGCGCGATCGTCGTGCTCCATCCCGCTGCTTGCCTACGCGCGGCCGTCCTCGCCGAACGTAAACGCAGAAGCCGAGGCCGGCGGTTCCGAACGCATGGGTCCCGTTGACAGGAGATGCCAGCTGCTCGAAGCAAAGCGAAAGTCCGGCGCCGGCGCCACCGGACTTCTCCCACCCATCGAAGGCAACGGCCCGCGCCGCTGAGCGCATGAGGGAACTCCGGCACCGGCATCGGGGGACGCCTCGTGGCGTGGTCGGCTCGTCGGCTCGATCGATTTGCAGCATCGTTCAGTGTCGTGCCCTCACGCTGGCTGGCCGCTTGTCGGGCTTCGGCGACGGCCCGCCCAGCAGCTCCGCGACGCCACGTTCGATGCCGCGGCAGAGCACGCCGATGTCGGGGACAGTGTCGCGGTCGCCGGTGATGCCGAAGTTGATGCCGCCGTCGTAAGAGAAGATTGCGACGCCCACCCGCACGTGGCCTCCCAGCGGGACGAAGGGAAACGCCTCGAGCATGCGCCGCCGCGCGAGGTACAAGGCGTACTGCGGACCGGGAACGTTGGTGGTGACAGTGTTGACGCTGCTCTGCGGCAGCCGCGTCGCGACCCTCCCTCCGAGCGCCAGCAGCATCGCGGGGGCAAACCCGCCGAGCGCAGTCAGCCGCTCCGCCGCGACCGCCTGACCGGACTGCTTGAGATCCTGCATCTGTTCGTGCAGCGAATGCACTCGCTCGCCGGGATCTTCGAGCCCGACCGGCAGCTCCGCGAACATCGCAGAGACCCTGTTCTCATAGGTCCCCGGCGCATCACCGGCGCGGACCGAAACGGGCACCAGCGTGCGCAGCACGCGACCCTCGACGCTCTCGCCGCGACTGAGCAGTAGATCCCGGAAGCCACCGGTGATCGCGGCGAGCACAACATCGTTGATCGTGCCACCGTGAACCGCGCGGATCTGCTTGATATCCACCAACCGCGCCCTCGCCCAATCCCACCGTCGGTGCGGGCCGATCGGACCGTTGAGCGTGCTGGACCGGTTGGGGCTGAGAAGGATCCGCAGGTTTGCGAAACCGCGGGCGGCGTCGACGGCCTGTCGAGCAACGCGACGCGGACCGCGCACGGCCGACAGCACCGTCCGCAACCCCTCGAACGGACTGACCGCACGCTGCGCCAGCGCGTAAGTCACCAGCGCGGCCGAGCTCGGTTCGCGCGCTGGCTCCCAGTCATCGTCGACTGCGGCCGACGCCTCACGCTGCTTGCTGAGGATCACGGTCATCAGATCCGTCCCCGAGACCCCGTCGACCATGCAATGGTGCACCTTTGAGATCAGCGCCCAGCGACCGTCGTCGAGCCCCTCTGCAACCCACATCTCCCAGAGCGGCTTCGCGCGATCCAACTGCTGAGACATCACCCGCCCGACCAGGTTGCGCAGCTCCTCATCGCCACCGGGCGCCGGAAGTGCCGTCCGCCGCACGTGGTAGCCGAGGTTGAAATATGGATCGTCCACCCACGCCGGGCGGCCGAGCGCCAGCGGCACAAACCGGACCTTCTGCCGATATCGAGGAACCAGCGACAACCGGGCGCCAACCGCCGACTGCACCTCCCCCGGACCCGGCGCGGGGCCCTCGAAGATCCCCACCGAGCCGATGTGCATGTGCGTCACCGCGTCCTCAACGTGCAGAAACGACGCGTCGAGTGGGCTCATCATCTCCACTTCGCAACCCTCCTACGCTAGTGCTAGTCAGCCGGTCCGCTTCTCGAAACCTAGCGCGGAAACCTGTACCAAGCCGGCGCTCTAGTCCCGTATCTGCCTGAGGCGTCGCTGACGCGAACGTCGTGCTTCTGCGCCGCCCAGTCAACACCGCGTAATTCTCCATTTCTCTGCTTCCTCTCATCGGTCAGGGGATCCTCACAGCGCCCCGACCAGGAGATACCGCTGCCGATGCCCATAGACACGCCCTCACGGGGCTACGTCCCGGTGCCGCTAGTCGGCCACCACCCCCGAGACGGGCTAGTCCGCAAAAGGCCCTCATGGGGCAGGCAAAGCACGGCCGTCTCCCGCCGGCGGTCGAGGCACCAGCCAGGATGACCTATGGGCAAAGTAGCCACACCCCGAACGTCGAGGTCAACCGCTGGATCCGTCCAGTGCGAGCACCAACTCGAGATCGCGGCAGACCTCGCTTCGACCCATGTGCTTGCCCGAAGGCTGCAAGCACTCGGTGCTCGGTTTGGCAACGAGCGGGGGTCCGGTCCGACTGGCGGCGCAGGCCTGCACCTCGCCGAAACCAGGGCCGCGGAGGCCCGGCTCGGAAACCCGCACGGCCCAGGCATGCCTAGGGAGAACCTTTCTGCCGGAGCGGTGGTCAGGCTCTTCGCCCAGGGCGGCGCGGGCGGCCGCACACACGCGAAGGCGCGCGTTGACGTAGCTGTCGGCCGAGCCACGCATGCTAATTCAACGCGACGGACGCGCCGATCACGCGTCATTTCCGACTCGCGGAGAAGCGGAAGCGACCGGTCGAGTCGGGTTCAGTCAGAAGATCAGGTAGCCCGGACCCCGGGGTGTCAGCTTCCGAGGATGTAGGTGCTGAGGTCTTGATCGAACGTGCCCAGCGATTCGTACTGGCCGGTGTGGATGTAGACGACCTTCCCTTCCGGGTTGATGTAGATGGTGGTGGTAGGCCGCTGAAGCCTTGAGGGATGATCGTTTGAAGGCTGGCGGTGGTGGTCTGGTAGCTGGGGTAGCTGGGGTAGCTGACGTAGCGCTGCTCCAGGAAGGCCCGGCATCGGCGGGGGAGTCGCCGGTGTCGGAGCCGATGATCGCGATTCTGCGCCCATAGCGCGCGGAGGCGCTAGACAGAGGCTGAATTCCGCTTGGCAGGGGGCCGCACCACGAGGCCCAGGCGTTGATCACGATCCGGTAGCCGTGCAGCGCCTTGATCCGGGCGTCGAGGGCGGCCTGCGAGGCGGCCGGTCCAGTCGACCGCGACCGGGTAGGAGAGCTGGCGGTTCAGCGTCTGCAGGAAGCTCTGCAAGGCGCTGTGCGATGGCTCGACGCTGCCCTCGTCCACGGCCGTCAACTCTGGCAGTCCCTCGCGTACACCTTTCGCAAGCGGCCTTTCAAGTCGATCACCAACACCGCCGGGTTGTGAGCGATCAACCCCCGCTCGACATCGACCGCGATCCCGTAGGCCCTCCAAACCCGTTTGCGCTCGGCCAGCGATCCGGTCAGGAAATGGCACTTCCGACTATCCCGTGGAGTTCGGCGCTGGCCGCGCTGCGATACGGGTCCCAGGATCCAGATTCGGGCTGCGCGCAAGCGCGGCATCGGACGAGGAGCTCGAGAGATTCGCCGCGGCCACACCGACCGCGAGCACGGCCGCCGGAGCGGCAGCAGCGGGCAGCGCCCACGGCGGCCACCCCGGGATCTGGCGCACCCCCGAAACCGACCTCCGGAGCGCGGCCCGGGCCTTGACGGCGACCGCGACAAGCACCAGCAGGGCCGCGATGATGATCGCATCTGTGATCCCGACCCCGCCATACACACGACGACCCAACGGCCGTCGGTGCGCCAGCCGGAGCATGTCCGCTCAGCGTCAACCCGACCCCCCCAGCGGCGGTGGCCAGCCGTGCAACTGCCGTCCGCGTCGCGTCGAGCTGACGATCAGCGCCCGACCCAACCGCGATCTCCGCGAGCAACCGATCCGCCGGCCCCGTCGCCTGCTCGGGCCAGTTCCGGCCAAAGCCGTTCGGCATCACGACCAGCAGCCTCCCCGAGCTCGACCTGCTGCTTGACCGACAGGCCCGCGTCCGAGCCGACGAATAGATCCTGGTAGACCAGGAACCAGGACGTCGCTGCCCGGATCGCCGTCCGCCCACCCCGGGGACAGCGACACAACTGCCGTACCGGTGAGCGATACGACGCCCGCGCAAGGAGAGCAGCCAGACGCGGGTTCCCATTTCCTTCCTTCGCGATCCTCGACGCGAGCCTACACGCTCGCTCCGTCAGCGAGCCTGAGCCGCATTTTTTTTTGCACCGGAGTCGACCGTTGGTCTAGGTTACGTTTCGAGCGGGTTGCTGGACCCCGGTGCTGCGTTGCAGTGATTGCAGTGCGGTATACGGCGACGTAGCGCTTGATGCGTACGAAGGAGGCCCGGAGTGTCTGAGCATCGGAGTCCACCGCTTTTCGGCGCAGTGATCACGCTCGTCGTGCTATTGCTGGCGTTCTTCGGTGCCGTGGAGGGCATACGCGCGATCGGCGGCCTCGGCTCAGAGCCGGCGGCGACCACCGCCACGACCGGCGCGAACTTGTCGTTGGGCGTGTTTCCCGACAGCCTGGTCTGCCACGGGAGCGGCGGCGGCCCACATCCCGAGTGGGTGACCTACTGCCCGAGCACCACTCTCAAGGTGCCCGCGTACAGCACGATTACGGTCACGATCAGGCAGTACGACTCATCGACGACGCTGCACAACTACTACTTCTCGCAGGTGTCGGGCACGGTCGGCGGCGTCATGTACCTGAACGGCAAGCCGGTAACGCGGATCAGCCCCATCGCGCTCGCCCACACCTTCACGGTCCAGACCCCGCCCGGTGTCAGGTACCAGATGTTCGTCAACGTCCCTCTGCCGGGTGTCCCCGCCACCGCACCGAACGCGGTCAAGGTCAACGGCAACCCGTATCCGAATCCGAACGTGATCGTTTTCAAGTTCCGCACCGGCGCGCCCGGGGACTACGTGTGGAAGTGCTACGTGCCCTGCGGCACCGGGCTGGCCGGCACCGGGCTCTACGGCCAGGACGGATTCGGCGGGCCGATGGCGACAACCGGGTATATGGCCGGCACCCTGACCGTCACATGAGCGTCGACACCTCCACCTCCGCGAAGCCCGGGAGCGGTTCCGCCAAGCCCGTCTCGCACATTCGCCGCGTCCTGATCCTCTGGGCGGCGTTGTCCATCGTCGGCGTGATCTCGGTCGTGATCATCTTCCCGCTGATCAATCCGGCACCGGCGAGCGCCACCGCCAGCTTCGCGAACACGACCAACGTGGTGTTCACCGCCCTGGCGACGCCGGTCGCGATGTTCGTGCTCGTGTTCGTCGGCTACAGCCTGTACGCGTTCCGTGAGAGGGCTCCGCTGGACACGCCCGTCGATCAGTTCGAGGACGGCCCAGCGATCCAGGCAAGCACGCGGCAGCAGATCTCGTGGCTCGCGATCACAGCCGTGCTCGCGTTCTTCACAGTCGCCTGGGGCATGTTCGGCTTCTACCAGCAGACGACGACGAATCCGCCCAATCCGCTGGTCGTGAACGTCGTCGGCCAGCAGTGGACGTGGACGTACACATATCCCGCCCAAGGCGTCACCAGCAACGTGCTGTATCTCCCAGCCGGCCGGCCGGTCAAGTTCCGGGTCACCTCCGAGGACGTCCTGCACGGCTTCGTGATCGACGCTCTCGGCGTCGCGATGGACGCGAACCCGGGCTGGTGGTCGGTGGCGCCGATCGTCACGCCCAAGCGGCTCGGTGACTACTACGCGCATTGCGTCGAGCTGTGCGGCCTCTACCACACGTACATGTGGTCAAAGGTCTACGTCGTGTCGAAGGCGAAGTTCGCGACCTGGGTCAGCGCCAACGGTGGTCACGTCAACGGAGCAACAGCCAGCTCATGAGCACGATCACGGCAACCGGCCCAGGCGCGAGCGAGCCCGTGCGCAAGAAGCCCGTGCTGGTGCCCAGCGTCGTCTCGGGTCTCGGGCTCGGCCTAGTCGCCGCGATCGTTGTCGGCATAATCGTCCACGCGATCGCCTCCCCGCTGCGGGACGGCGACGCGACGCTGGTCGCCGGCTACGTCGCCTTCGCGATCTTCTTCCTGGTCGGCATGGGGGCGTTCAACTTCCCGCTCCGGTGGGGCCTCGGCGGGCCCGACACAAGCCACGAGGAGGAGCTTCATAACGCCGGCAAGGACGAGGGCATCTGGCGCTACTTCCGGTTCTGCACCGACCACAAGGTCGTCGGCGTGCAATACCTGATGACGGTGCTGGTCCTGTTCCTGGTGGGCGGAATTGCGTCATGGATGATCCGCCTCGAGCAGGCGCAGTCCGGCGCCAAGGTCTTCACCCCGGCGACCTACAACACGATCGTCGGCATGCACGGGATCATCATGATCGCCACCACGATCATCATGCTGACGGCGACGTTCGGGAACTACATCGTCCCGATCATGATCGGCGCCAACGACATGGCGTTCCCGCGGCTGAACGCGCTCAGCTTCTGGACGCTGTTCCCAGCCGTCCCGATCCTGCTGAGCGCAATCGTCCTCGGCGGCTTCTCGACCGGCTGGACCGGCTATGCGCCGCTGGCCGACCAGGCGGCGCTCGGGATGGACGCCTACTGCATGACGATCATCCTGCTCGGGATCTCGATCGCCCTGTCGGCGCTGAACATCACCGCCACGGTAGTCACGATGCGTGCGCCGGGGATGACCTGGACGAGGATCCCGGTGTTCGTCTGGTCCGCCATGTTCTCGTCGCTGCTGGGACTGGTCGCCTTCCCCGCGTTCATGCTGGCGGTCACGCTGACCCTGCTCGACCGCGTGTTCGGCACCGGTTTCTACGAGGCCTCGCTCGGCGGCAACAACTGGGCCTACGAGGAGCTGTTCTGGTTCATGGGTCACCCCGAGGTGTACGTGATCCTGTTGCCGGCGGTGGGGGCGATCTGCGAGATCGTTCCGGTGTTCTGCCGCAAGCCGCTGTTCGGATACAAGCTGGTCGTCGCCGCCGAGGTGGCGATCTTCGTGATCAGCCTTGGGGTGTGGATGCACCACCTCTACTGGTCGGGGGCGAACACGGCGCTCGACACGCCGATCATGCTCAGCACCGAGATCATCTCGATCCCGACCGGCCTGATCTTCTTCGCGCTGATCGGAACGATCTGGCGCGGGCGCATCCGGTTCGAGCCGCCGATGCTGTTCGCCTGCGGCTTCATCCTGAACTTCCTGATCGGCGGCATCACCGGCCTGTACCTGGCCGACGTGCCGACCGACACGATCTACCACGGCGACATGTTCGTGGTCGCGCACTTTCACTTCACGCTCGTCGGCGGCACCGTGTTCGGCTTCATCGCCGGCTTCTATTACTGGTTCCCGAAGATCTTCGGAAGGCAGCTCGACCGGAGGCTGGGACAGCTGCACTTCTGGCTGCTCGAGATCGGCTTCCTGGGCGTGTTCCTGCCGCTGTTCTACGCCGGGCTTCAGGGTGAGCCGCGCTGGCAGGCGTTCGTCGGCTCCCAGTTCGTCACGGCGAACACGATCTCCAGCCTGTTCGCGATCGTGATCGTCGCCTCGGTGGCCGTGTTCGCCTACAACCTGATCATGACCTGGCGCTCGGGCAAACCCGCTCTCGCGAACGAATGGGGCGCGCGGACGCTGGAGTGGCTTACCCCGAGCCCGCCGCCGCTGATCAACTTCGAACATCCTGTGGTTGTGTCGGCCGGGCCCTACGACTACGGAATCGCCGGAGCTCGGATGATGGCGGCGCCGGTGATGGCCGGCGGCGCGCTCGATAACCCGGTGGTGGCGGCACATGCGCCCGCCCACGACCACGCGCTCGCAGTCCGGATCGCGGTGCTGCTGCTGATCGTCTCCGACGCCGTGTTTGTGGGCGCGATGTACGTGGTGTTCGCCTACCTTCACGCGCTCCACACACAAGGGCAGTTCAAGCCGTCGGCGGAGGCCAAGCCGTCGGTCGTGGGGAGCCTGCTGGTCACGGCGGCCTCCGTCGCGGCCGCGTCGATCTACTACTGGGGCCAGCAAGGGCTGCGCTCGGGTAACGACGGGCGCGTGCGCACGGGGGTGATGGGCGCGGTGGTCGTCTCGCTGGTCGCGCTGGTGGGTGACGTGCTCGTGTTCGGGGGGTTGAATTACCCCTCGCCGTTGCACGCCTATGGAAGCTTCATCTCCCTGTTCATCCTCTATCACGCGGTTCGACACCTGGTCGTAGGCGTGCTGATCGGTGCGCTGGTGTTGGGCCGCCTGTACAGCGGACGGCTGGCCGGGCGTGACTACGTGATCCATGTGACCGGCTGGTGGTTTGGGTGGATCGCCTTCACCGCCGTGCTGATGCTGCTGCTGATCCTCACGATCAGCTGAACGACGATGGCCGTCTACCTGCCGCTGGCGCTCACGTGTGCTGCGTTTGTGCTGCACCTGCTCGGCGAGCGGCGCGCGGCGCTCCTGACCGGACGGCCGCGCGATCGGCGCGCCCGCGGGCGCGCCGTAGCGTTCTACGCCGGGCTGGCCACGACCGCCGTCGCCCTTGCGCCGCCGATCGACGCGTTCGCCCAGAAGCTCCTCTGGGTCCACATGATCCAGCACATGCTGTTGTTGACCGTGGCGGCGCCCCTGATCGTGCTGGGCGTTCCGTGGCTGTCCCTATGGCGCCCGCTGCCGCTCGGCTTCAGGCGCCGCGTCGCGCGGGCGGTCTATTGCTCGCCCCGGTTCGCCCCGGTCCGCGCACTAGCCAGGGCACTCGCGACGCCGCTCGGCGCCTGGCTCGTATTCACGGCTGGACTCTATGCTTGGCATCTGCCCGCGGCGTACGACCTCGCGCTGCGCAGCGCAAGCGTGCACGCGCTCGAGCACCTGACGTTCATGGCGTGCGGCATCATGTTCTGGGCGCAGGTGACCGCTTCGCCTCCCGCCGGGAACCCGCTCTCGCCGCTGGCACGGACCGCCTACGTCCTGGCCGGTTCGGCCACGAACGTCGTGCTGGCGGCGGTCCTCGCGTTCTCTCCGGATGCGCTCTACCCGTACTACGTCCACCTCCTGAACCGGCCGGGCGGGATCTCCGCGCTGGCCGACCAGCAGATCGCCGCCGGGATCATGTGGAGTGCCGGCGACCTGCCGTTCGGGATCGCGATCGCCTGGCTCGCCCACGGCTGGCTGAGCGAGCACGAGGCGCGCACGCGGGCTTTCGGCGAGCCCGTTCCACTTCCGGTCGCCGGCGCGAGGAAGCCGACGTGAGCCGCCCGACCGCGATCCTTGTCTGGTTGGTGCTGACGATCGCGCTGGCCGGATGCGGCTCATCCTCATCGAGCTCCAATCGAGCGGCGACGCCAGCGTCCAACAGCGGGCTCGTCGGCGGCCTGATCCTCAACCCACCCGAGCACGCGCCAGCGTTGGTGCTGCACGACTACACGGGTCCGACGGTGTCCCTCGCATCGATGCGCGGGGACGCGGTGTTCGTGACATTCGTGTACACCCATTGCCCCAACGTGTGCCCGCTGATCGTGTCAAGCCTCGCGGCCGCGCAACGCAGCCTCGGCCGCGTGGTAAGCGACGTCCGGTTCGTGGCCGTCACCGTCGACCCGCGCGACGACACGCCGCACGCGGTCAGGACCTTTCTGGCCGCGCGCGGCGCGCTCGGCCGGATGGACTACCTGCTCGGCAGCCGCTCAGTGATGGAGCCGATCTGGAAGGCGTGGCACGTCACCGTAACCCTCGACCAAAAGCAGATCACGCACAGCTCGGTCGTCTACGGGATCACGGCTACCGGGCGGATCGCGATCGTCTACCCGGACAACTTCAGCCCACAGCAGATCGTTCACGACGTCCCGCTGCTCGAGCGATCCTGACCGCGTGTTCTGCCAAGCGAAACACGAGTAGGACGATGCTCGCCGCGGCATCAAGGCAGAGCACGGCCGGGGTCCGCACGACGAAGGCGGGCAGGGCGAGCAGGACGAAGCCGTGCTCAAGTGTGGAGATCAGGCTTAGCCTAGGCCGAGCCGACCCCACAGCGTCACGAACGAAATCACGAGGTAGGAAGCAGGCGCCCGGTGGCGCGCCGTTCTCAGTTGGTCGAGCGCGTCTCCGAGGACGCTACGGCGGACTCCTCCCCTCAGGCACAAACGGTCGCGGAGGATTGTTGATTGTTGACGCACGTAGCACCGTGACGCCTATTCGGGTCATGCCGAGGTGCTGGCGGCTCGCACGCAGCGAGTCACACGGTCGGCGAGGATCTTGTGGCATTCTGCGACGAGCAGCCGCTTCCGGCAACGTCCTCCGTGGCCCCGTCAGCGGCATTGCGAAAGTCTGGGCGCCGGAGAGTGGAGGCTGCTGGGTCTGCGGCTGCGTGCTTGCAGCTGGGACCTCGCCCGCCGCCGCGGCGACCGCGTCGCCGCGGATTTGCCTGCTCGTCAGCAGTCCTGACAGGCGGTGCCGAGTCAGGAAGCGGCGATCGCCTCGGGAACCTCGGCCCGGGCAAGCACCGCCACGCCGAGCAGCGCCGCGGCGAGTGCCACGAACGCCCCGGCGGCCTGCAGACCGCTCGCATGAAGGTGCTCATCGAACAGGGTGAGCCCTAGCGTCACACTGACGATGGGGTCGAGCGCGGTGCTGCTGGCGATGGCCGCGGCGAGCGCGCGCGTGTTCAGCGCCAGCTGGTTGAGCGTCATCGAGACGTATCCGACGCCGGCCAGTGCGTAGGGCTCCCAGCTCGCGATCACGTGCACCACGCCGAGGTGCAACTCGTCGACGACCGACTTGGTCAGCGCCGCGGAGAACGCGAAGAGGACCCCGGCGGCCGCCCCCGACAGAGCCCCCCGGCGCGCCGCAGGGCCGCGTCGACCGAGCAGCGACAACGGCGCGCAGACCGCTGCGCACGCAATGCCGGCGAGGACCCATTTGCTGAGAGACCCTTCGCTGCGTCCGCCCGAGGGATTGGCGATCGCGAGAAAGCCGACCAGCGCTACCACCACGAGCGCTGCCGCCGCCGCCTCACGGCGCCCGACACGGTGGTCGCTGAGCCGAGCGGCGAGCGGCAGGGCGAACACGACGCTCAAGACCAGTAGAGGTTGCACGACGGCCAGCTGGCCGAGCCGCAGCGCCGCAGCTTGCGCGATGAAGCCGACGATGTCGGAGGCGATCCCGGCGAGCCACACTGGATGGCGTGCCATCCGCAGAAGCAAACCCGAGCTGGTCGCAGACGCGAGCGCGTCCATGCCCGCTTCTGCTGCAGCACGGTCCCGAGCGCGAACAGGAGCGCGGAGATCAGGGCGAGGAGGATTTGCACTGTGCGCCGGTCAGGTTACGCGCGCGGCTTAGCGGCACTGTTGGCGCTAGACCTAGACAGATTCGGATACTAATCCGGCTGCGGCTGGTGGTGCCAGCAGAGACTTACGGCTGCTTCGTCTATCGGTCATCCTAAGCCGGTTGTTGCCTCGACCGCCGCCGGGAGAGGGCCGTGCTTCGCCTGCCCCCCTTGTGGAGAGGGCCACAGGATCACCGTCTTCACAGTCGGGGATTCCGGATTGCGCCACCCACCCCAACTGGCACGGGCCAACACTCGAATGGGTGAGAAGCCAGGCCAACGTTCGGTCTGAGCCATCCCGGGATGGCTCACTTCGCTTTCCATCTTCGGCCGCGCTTCTGCCTTCAACGGGAACCAGAAGCGCTGGAGGGCCCGCCGATGCCCGACGTGTGCCGAGGCACGGGCAGCACGCTCGACCACGAGCATGCTGGCGGATCCCGCGCTCGCAAACGCCCAGACGCAGGCGTCCCCGATCACGCCGCCGGACGACTGCTTTCGCCTCTGCGGGCGCTACCGAGCTGGCGATTGCCTTGGCGACATTCCGATCGCCCGATCCGGCCGTGCGCGCGCTACTGGTCGCGGTCCAGTTCGCCCCGAGCGAGAGTTCGACCGTCTTTCAGCTTGTCGGGTGACGCCGTCGCGCCGCTGGCTCCGCCAGCACGGCGAGCGCGAGACACACGGGCGCGTACAGGCGGCGGTCCAACGCGCGAAACCGCTCTGAGCAGGACCCTGGCGAAACGAGGTGGGTCAGGCCGCTGAGGCCCAACCCGCTCCGGACCGACAGCACGGCGAGCACGCCCGCTGCGCCGGTGCGCTGCAGCCGCGGGGCGCCGGCGGGCCAGCCGGCGACGAACGCCGACCCGGCTGCGAGCGCGCCAGCCACTGCAAGACACGCGGCCGCTGACGGGAACCGGTCATGACCGATCACAGCATCGGACAACGTCGCCTTGTCGCGAAACGGCCATGACGATCCGGCGGCCCACACGGCGTGCAGGCCGGCCAGGCCCGCCAGTCCCGCTGAGGCGAACTCCGTGCTGCGCTCCATCAGCGACCGACCATACCGGTCCGCGGGCGCGCTCCGTCCGTCGGAGCATCCCCGGCGCGCCTGTGGAACTGCTCGGACCGCGTCACGCTGATCAGCGGGTCGCCACCGCAAAATGCGCAAGACCGCACATCGCATGCGATGTACGGCGCGGTCGGCGATGCCCTGCACGGCCGATTAGCGGCTCCAGACCCGATCGCCGCCAGTGGCCCCTGGTGAACCGACGAGTCCTCGCATCGCCTATCCGACCAGCCGTGGTTTCCCGGCGCACGCAACGGATCGGCTGGCCGCCACGTCGGCCACCTGATATCAATAGCCACCGCCACCTTTCGTCACCTGGCGGCCGTTGGCGAGGCGCGACAGGAGCCCTGCTCATCGCCGATTGTAGGCTGGCCTGGAAGCGCTCAGAATCGCGACGATGCGTAGGATGATTCGACACGGTGAGCCCTGGGATTGGCGACGAGGGGTCTCGCGTTGACGCAGTTGAGCTTGCGGCTGAGCCGCTCGGCGAACGGCGTCAGCCGTCGCCACGGCGCCGCGCCCGCGAGATGTGGCGCTGGCTGTGGCCCGACCGGCCCGT
>JBEKRJ010000035.1:0-14914 GCA_049518835.1 Solirubrobacteraceae bacterium | reverse complement strand
AGCAGGAGATCGAGCTGGTCCTCAGCGACGATCCCGACCGCGACCCGCCCAGCCTCGCCGACCCGGTCTGCCGCCTGGACGCCGATCGCGCGCGCCAGCTCGCGCACGCGCTGCTCAGCCTCGCCCAGGACGCTGGCGCACAGTCAGCCCGCAGGTGCGACGGGTGACCGTGCCGGCCCCCGCCGCCGCAGCGCCGCTGCCCGCGGTGGGCGCCAGCACGGTCACACACGAGGACGAGCGGGCTGTCGCGGGTGACAGCCCGTCGACCGCGGGTGACACGTGTCAGCTCACGTCACCGGTGGTATCGATCCCTCGCTGCTGGCGGGGATCGTCGAGCGGGCGGGCAAGCCCGGGTTCGATCGCTTCCAATCGCAGCTGCGCTCCTCGGGCTACTGCGCGCGGCCCGTTCGGCTGCGCGGAGAGGTCTGCGACCACCACGGCCACCGGGTTTGGACAACGGATGGTGAGCCTGATGGGGTGCTGCGCAAGGCGTGCGGCAACCGTCGTGAGGCGGTCTGCCCGTCCTGCGCGGAGTGCTATCGCCAGGACGCTTACCATCTGATCAGCGCGGGCCTGCGGGGCGGGAAGGGCGTTCCGGACAGCGTGACCGCGCACCCGTTCGTGTTCGCCACGCTGACCGCTCCGAGCTTCGGGCACGTCCACACGCGGCCGCTCGGGCGTGACGGCAGGCCGGCGCGGTGCCGGCCGCGACGAGACGCGCCCGTCTGCGAGCACGGCGTCAGACTCTCCTGCGGCCAGGTGCACCAGGAGGACGACCCGTGTCTCGGCCAGCCGCTCTGTGCGGAGTGCTTCGACCACGAGGGCGCGGTGCTGTGGAACAACACGCTCGGGCAGCTTTGGCGGCGCACCACGATCTACCTCCCCCGCCATCTCGCCGCCGCGTTAGGGATGACGCAGAAGCGGCTGCGCGGGCTCGCGCGGATCTCCTACGTGAAGGTCGCGGAGTATCAGGCGCGCGGGCTCGTGCACCTGCACGTCGCGATCCGCGTCGATCGCGCGATGCCGGAATACCGCCGCGACGAGATCCGCCCACCCGACCACCGGTTCACCAGCCGGCTGCTCGAGCACGCCGTCAACGGCGCGATCGACGCGGTCTCTGCGCCGATCGCCGAGGACCTGGCGGCCGAGCTGGGAAAGCAGCGCGTCTGGTGGGGCCAGGAGCGCGACATCCGGCCGATCGACAATCCAGGCCAGCTGGCCGGCTACCTGGCCAAGTACTCGACCAAATCGACCGAGCAAGCCGGAGGCCTGTTACATCCGGTCGACGCGGAGCACGTCGAGACCGTCCGGGTGTCAGAGCACGTCCGCGGCTACCTCCGCGCGGCGTTCAAGCTCCACGACAGCGGGCAGCACGCCGCCGATGCGAGGCGCGAGCGCGAACGCGAGGAATACCGGCAAGCGGCAGCACAGGCCGCTGAGCGGCCCGCGCCCGTGACCCGCCGCGACGGCTCCGGCGTGCTCGCGTGGCGCGCAACCCAATCCGCGGCACGCGACGAGCAGATTCGCATGCGGCTAATCGACGGCAGCGAGCACATCGGGCGAATCCACCGGCTCGCGAAAGCCGTGCTGCGCGCCGAGGGCGAGGCGCTCGCGGTCACGCTCGACACGGGGGACACGATCCACTTGGCCGAGATCGACCTGATCGCCCCCGCCCCAATCGGCCAGCCGCCCGGACCGGCATGACCCTCGGCTCGCTGCCAACGCCCACAAGCTTGGGTACCGCGGCCACTGTCTGACCAAGAGCTGCCGCTGGTCGACCACCTTCACGGTCTTACGCCAAGCGCGTGAGGAGCACGTCCACGAGCAACTACGCACTGGCGTCGACGTGGCGGAATCACAGCGCCGGCTCGCGCAGCTCGACCCTGAGGAGCGGATCGCGCGGTTCGAGTTCGTCGGCGCCGGCCATTTCACAGCTGCGGACGCCTTTCTCCCCGCTCAAGCCGCCGCCAGAGCCCGCGAGTACCGGCAACTGGCTCGTGAGGAGCTGGCTTGGACGGACGGATGGCAATTGGAGTGGACAGACCGCGAGGCCGGCGGGCGGGGCTGCACAGTTCGGGTTCACGTACACGACGGCGAGAGAGGGGCGTGGGCTGGGTGAGTCGTTCCCCGTTTATGACGATCGCGGAAGCCGCTGAATTCGGTCGGGCGCACCAAGACACGATTCGTCGTGCGATCGACGCTGGGGAGCTGAGCGCGGTGTTCGGGAGTCAATGGCTCCTGACCGAGCGGGATTTGCGCTTGTGGTTGGAGGCGCGGGCGAACGCGCGGCTTCGCAAGGCAGGAGGACTGACGCAGCCGCAAGCAAGGCGGCGTGCGTCGCGGCGGGCTGATATGCCGGGCAGCGTCGCGCGTCTTCAGGCGATGGACTCGGAGGCAGCGTGAGCGTTCAGAAGCGCGTCGTCAATGGGAAGGTCCGCTACCTGGCGCGCTGGCGGGAGGGTGGCAGGGACCGCGCTCGGACGTTCGTGCGCCGGAGCGATGCGGTCGCTTTCGATCTGGATCTCCGGCGCCGGCAGCAGCTCGGCGCGCTCGCCGCCACGGTGCTGCAGTCGCGGATGACGCTGGGCGAGTTCGTGGAGACGGAATGGTGGCCGCGGCACGCCGTTGTGAACACACACACACACACACTTGAAGCCGAGCACGCGGAGGCGCTATCTGGAGGTGTGGGGGACCCACCTGCTGCCGAGTGTCGGGGGCTATGAGCTGCGGGCGATCACGCCGCTGATCGTGGAGGATCTGCGCCGGGAGATGGCTGCCGCGGGGGTCGGAGTGCAGACGCAGCGCAAGGCGCTGATGCTGTTGCAGGGCATTCTCCGGCGCGCTGTGATCCGGGAGCTGATTCCCGCGAACCCGGTGAGCGTGGTGGACAAGCCCCGGCAGCCGCCGACGCGCCGACCTCAGCCGTTGGCTCCGGCGAGGGTGGAGGCGATCCGGGCGCTTCTCCGGCCGCGTGACGCGACGCTCGTCTCAGTGCTGGCCTACGGCGGGTTGAGGCCGCAGGAGGCGACGCGAGCCCGGTGGGGTGATCTCGGAGATCGGACTCTTTACGTGCATGCGGGGAAGACCGGGAGGGATCGTGTGGTGCGTCTGCTTCGGCCGTTGGCGCAGGACTTGGCGGAGTGGCGGATGTTGTCTGGGCGGCCCGGCGATGACAAGCTGATGTTCCCGCGCATCCAGGAGCCGCAGTCGCGGCCGCGTGCGACAGTCGAGTGGACGCGGGAGGATTGGAACAATTGGCGCGGGCGGATCTACAAGCGGGCGGCCGTTGCGGCAGGAGTGACGGGAGACTTACGGCCGTACCGGCTGCGGGGCTCGTTCGTGTCGCTGCTGCTCGCGGAGGGCCGGACGCTGATCTACGTCTCCGGGCAGGCGGGTCATTCGGTCGCGACCCTTGCAGCGCACTACGCAGGGGTGATCGAGGAGCTGGCCGACCGGCCGAGCCTGTCGGCAGAGCAGGCGATTCTTGAAGCCCGCGCGGGGCGGGACGAACGGAAGGCGGTGTGAGCTGTGGACTCGCTGTGGGATCGTGATCAGATGATCATGCGAAGCGCCTGGAAAAGGCCATCTTTTGCGCCCGAGATCCCGGGGCCTTGTCGAGGCGGCGCTCTCCCAGCTGAGCTAATCGCCCGCGGCTGCGTAAATGTAGCGTGGCGGCGCGGGTGTGGTAGCGGCGGTGCGGCTAGCATCCGTAGGCGATGGACTACGAGCTTCCGGACGGCAACACGCTGAGGCTCGAGGCGGGGGCGACGGGTGCCGACGCTGCCGCGTCGATCGGCGCCGGCCTTGCGCGCGCCGCGCTGGCGGTCGCGGTCGACGGCGAGCTGCGCGACCTCGGGCGACCGCTGCCGAACTCCTCGGGCGCCGGCCGCAAGCTCGAAATCGTGACTGAGCGCAGCGGCGATCAAGCGCTCGCGCTGATCCGTCACGACTGTGCGCACGTGCTCGCGGCAGCCGTGATGGAGTTGTACCCGGGCGTGAAGATCTCGATCGGCCCGCCGATCGAGAACGGCTTCTACTACGACTTTGACTTTCCGCACGGCGTGTCGGTGTCGGAGGCCGACTTCGAGCGGATCGAGGCCAAGATGCGCGAGCACATCAAGGCCGACGAGCGGTTCGTGCGCGAGGAGGTGGCGGCGGGGGACGCGCTCGAGCGGTTTCTCGCGGCCGGCCAGGACTACAAGGTCGAGCTGATCGAGGATCTGGTCCGCAACGAGGGCGTGTACACCGTGTCGCTGTACACCAACGGCCCGTTCACCGACCTGTGCCGAGGCCCGCACAGTCCGTCGACGAAGCGGATCAAGGCGTTCAAGCTGCAATCGGTCGCCGGCGCCTACTGGCGCGGCGATGCGACCAAGCCGATGCTGACGCGCGTGTACGGGACCGCGTTCTTCTCCGCCACGGACCTCGAGGAGCACCTCGAGCGGCTCGAGCAGGCGCGCGCCAACGACCATCGCCGGCTGGGCCCCCAGCTGGGGCTGTTCACGTTCGACGAGTCATCGCCCGGGTCGGCGTTCTGGTTCCCGGCCGGGGCGGAGGTGTTCAACTCGCTGGTCGCGCTCAGCCGCGAGATGGGCCGCGAGCGCGGCTACGTCGAGGTCAAGACGCCGCAGCTGTTCGACAGCTCGCTGTGGAAGACCTCCGGCCATTGGGACAAGTACCGCGAGAACATGTTCGTGACCGAGGCCGAGGATCGGCAGCTGGCGATCAAGCCGATGAACTGTCCCGGGCACTGCCAGCTGTACCGGCTCACGCAGCACTCCTACCGCGATCTGCCGGTGCGGATGTTCGAGCCCGGGTTGCTGCATCGCAACGAGCCGAGCGGGACGCTGCACGGATTGCTGCGGGTGCGCCACTTCACGCAAGACGACTCGCACATCTTTTGCACCGAGGAGCAGTTGCAGGACGAGATCGCGGCCGCGATGGAGTTCGCGTTTGCGACCTACCGGGTGTTCGGGCTCGACGTGCGGCTCGAGCTCGGGACCCGCCCGGACAAGCGGGTCGGCGACGATGCGCTGTGGGACCGGTCAGAGACGGCGCTGCTGCGGGCGCTTGACAGCCGGGGGCTGGCGTATGACCTCGCGGTTGGCGAGGGGGCGTTCTATGGGCCGAAGATCGACATGCACATGACCGACTCGCTCGGTCGCTCGTGGCAGCTGGGCACGGTGCAGCTCGATTACAACAACCCCGAGCGCTTCGACCTCGCATATGTCGGGGCCGACAACGCCGAGCATCGCCCGGTGATGATCCATCGGGCGCTGATGGGCTCGTATGAGCGCTTCATCGGGATCTTGCTCGAGCACCTGCGCGGCGAGCTGCCGACGTGGCTGGCGCCGGTGCAGGCGATCGTGCTGCCAATCGCCGATCGGCACAACGAATACGGGGAGGGGGTCGCACGCCGGCTGCGCGAGGCCGGCCTGCGGGCCGAGCTCGATCGGCGGACCGAGTCGGTGGCGCGCAAGATCCGCGACGCCGAACTGCGCAAGGTGCCCTACATGCTGGTCGTCGGTGATCGCGAGCGGGAGGCTGGGCAGGTGGGGCTGCGCGAGCACCGCCGTGGCGATGCGGGATCGGTTGGCGTCGATGAGTTCATGGCGCGGCTGGCGGCTGAGGTGAAAAGCCGCTCACTGGCGTAGACCGCCGCTATACTCGGCAGCGTTGCTCCAACAGCTCCATCTCACACGGCCCGGCGCCGCTTGACGTATCGCCGACTCCGCAGCTAGTGCCGGTTCCTCGTAGGTTTGATCGGCGCCCGCCAGAGCGGGACCAGACGCGAATCAATGACCGGATTCGTGTGCCCGAGGTCCGCTTGATCGGAGCGGACGGCAAGCAGGTGGGCATCGTCAAGACTGCTCAGGCGCTTTCGTACGCCCAGGAGCGGGATCTCGACCTGGTCGAGGTCGCACCCGAGGCGCGGCCGCCGGTGTGCCGGGTGCTCGACTACTCGAAGTACAAGTACGAGCAGGCCCAGAAGCAGAAGGCGGCCCGCCGCCACCAGCAGCAGATCACGGTGCGCGAGATCAAGTTCCGCCCGAAGATCGCGCAGAACGACTACGACACGAAGAAGGGTCACGTGTCGCGGTTCTTGCTCAGCCGCGACAAGGTCAAGATTACGATCATGTTCCGCGGCCGTGAGGTCACGCACCCCGAACGGGGGACCGCGCTGCTGGACCGGCTCGCGGGCGAGCTGTCGGAGATCGCGGTTGTCGAGCAGTCGCCGGTTCAGGATGGCCGCAACATGACGATGCTGCTGGCGCCCTCCAAGGCCGTGCTCGCGGCTGGCGAGCGCGACAAGGCGCCAGACGTCGCCGGCGCGGACGGCAAGCGACGTGGCGGCGAACGGGCCGACGGCGAGCATGATGCCGGCGACCTCGAGCATGGCGACGACGCGGTCGCGAACGGGCCGGATGGTGGCGGCGAAGCGGTCGCGAACGGGCCGGATGGTGGCGGCGACGCGGTTGCCAATGGTCTGGATGCCGGCGGCGAAGCGGTCGCGAACGGGCTGGATGCCGGCGGCGACGCGGTCGCGAACGGGCTGGATGCCGGCGGCGACGCGGTTGCCAATGGTCAGGATGCCGGCGGCGACACGGTCGCGAACGGGCTGGATGCCGGCGGCGACGCGGTCGCGAACGGGCTCGATGCCGGCGACGACCGGCCTTCGCAGTCGCGACCCACGCACGGCGCGGCTGCCTGACCCGGCCCGCCGCCGGCGACGCGGCGAGTAGCTGCCGGCCGACGCCGAAGGGCGTCTGCTTTACTAAGCCGGCGATGCCGAAGATGAAGACCCACTCCGGTGCGAAGAAGCGCTTCAAGTTGACCGCGACCGGCAAGGCGCGGGGACGCAGCGCGTTCTCCAGTCACATCCTGCAGAAGAAGTCGGCCAAGCGCAAGCGCCGGCTGGGTCGCCCCGCGGTGATCGCCAAGCACGACGAGCGGCAGGTCAAGACGCTGCTGGGAGCGAAGCGGTCATGACCCGCGTCAAACGCTCGATTCACGCCCGCAAGAAGCGCCGTGCGACGCTCGAGCTGGCCAAGGGCTACCGCGGCGACGCGAGCCGCCACTACCGCACCGCCAAAGAGGCGGTGCTAAAGGCCGATCAGTACCGCTACCGCGATCGCAAGAACCGCAAGCGCGACTTTCGCCGGCTGTGGATCACGCGGATCAACGCCGCCGCGCGCCAGCACGGCCTGTCGTACTCTCAGTTCATGCACGGTCTCGACCAGGCCGGGGTCGAGCTCGACCGCAAGATCCTCGCCGACATCGCCGTTCGCGACGCGGACACGTTCCGACGGTTTGCCGAGCGCGCCCGAGAGGCGCTGGCGGCCGGCTGAGCTGCAAGCCGGACCACCAGCACCGCCACTCGGGCGCCGTTCCACAGGACGGCGCCCTTTTTTATCCCGAATCCGACGATGGCGATCACATCCCAACACAACCAGCGGCTACAAGAGATCCGCAAGCTGCGCCAGCGCCGGCGCTGGCGTGACCGCTCGGCGCGGTTCGTCGCCGAGGGCGAGGATCTGCTGGCCGCCGCGGATGCCGCCGGATGGGCGCCGGTCGAGCGCTACTGCGCCGCCGGCTCGGGGCTGGCGGGCGTCGAGGTCGACGCCAAGGCGCTGGCCAGCGCCTCGGGACTCGCGTCGGGGACGCGGACGCTGGCGGTGTACGAGGAGCGCTGGGCGCCGCGGCCTTCAGGCCCGCTGTGCGTGTACCTGCACGGGGTGCACGACCCCGGCAACGTCGGCGCGGTGCTGCGCGCGGCCCACGCGTTCGGCGCCTCGTGCGTAGCCCTCGGCCCTGGAAGCGCGGACCCGTTCAGCCCAAAGACAGTAAGAGCCTCGATGGGCTCCGTGTTCGCGATCCCAATCGCACGAGCGGCCGGGATTGACGAGCTGCCCGGGACGAAGGTCGCGCTCGTGCCCGGCGCTGGCCCGGCGCTGGCGCAACTGTGGCAGCAGATCGTGAGCGTCGAGGAGCTTTCGTTGCTGATCGGCGCAGAGCGCGAGGGCCTGCCCGACGACGTGTTGCGCGACGCCGAGCACACCGTCCAGATCCCGATTTACACCGACTCGCTGAACGCAGCGATGGCGGCCACGATCGCGCTATACGAGGTGACTAGGATGGCCCCGGCATGACCACCGAGCAGATCACGCAGCTGCGCAACGCGGCGCAGGCGGCGATCGCGGCTGCCGGCGACACCCAGGCGCTCGAGGCGGCGAGAATCAAGTTCCTCGGCCGCAAGGCGGAGCTGCCCAACCTGCTGCGTACGGTTGCCCAGCTGCCGCCCGACCAGCGGGCGGCGACCGGCAAGGCGGCCAACCAGGCCCGCCAGGCGATCGAGCGCGCGATCGAGCAGCGCGCCGTCATGCTCGCGGCACACGAGCTCGAGCAGCGCCTGGTCGAGGATCGAGTCGACGTCACGCTGCCGGCCGATCCGCTCCCGGCGATCGGGCGCCTGCACCTGATGACCGCCACGCGCCGGGAGATCGAGGACGTGTTCGTCGGGCTGGGTTTCAACGTCGCCGAGGGACCCGAGGTCGAGACCGTGTATTACAACTTCGACGCGCTCAACCACGCGCCGACACACCCGGCGCGATTGACAAGTGACACGTTCTATGTCAAGCCGACAACCGACATCTTCGACCCCGAGGCGCTGCTGCTGCGCGTTCACACCTCACCGATGCAGGTCCGCGCGATGCAGGCACAGCCGCCGCCGATCTACATCATCGTCCCCGGCCGCGTATACCGTCCTGACTCAGACGCTACTCACACGCCGCAGTTTCACCAGATCGAAGGGCTCGCGGTCGACACTGACATCACGCTCGCGGACTTGAAGGGCACGTTGCTGGCGTTCGCGCGCGCAATCTTCGGCGAGCAGCGCGAGGTGCGCTTGCGCCCGCACTTCTTCCCGTTCACCGAGCCGAGCGTCGAGGTCGACGTGTCGTGCTTCAACTGTGTCGACGGCGTCACCGCCGACGTCCAGCGCTGCCCGCTGTGCAAGGGCACCGCGTGGATCGAGATCCTCGGCGCGGGGATGGTCGACCCGAACGTGTTCGAGCACGTGCGCGAGCATGGCTACGACCCTGAGCGGATCCAGGGGTTCGCGTTCGGGATGGGGATCGAGCGGATCGCGATGCTCAAGCACGGCGTTCCCGACCTGCGGTTGTTCTACGACAACGACGTGCGCTTCCTGGAGCAGTTCGGCTGATGCGCGTGCCGGTGGAATGGCTGCACGAGTACTGCGCGCCCGCGCTCGACGCGGCCGCGCGCGCCGATCGGCTCGCGATGACCGGGACCGAGGTCGAGCGCGTCGAGCACCACGGCGTCGACGCGCTCGAGCGGTTCGTGGTCGGTCGCGTCCTGCAAGCGGAGCGCCACCCCAACGCCGACAAGCTCAGCGTCTGCGTGGTCGACGTCGGCGACGACGCGCCGTCGCAGATCGTCTGCGGGGCGCCCAACGTCGCCTCCGGCCAGACTGTGGCGGTAGCCAAGCCAGGCGCGGTGATGCCCGGCGGGACCAAGCTTGGCATTGCGAAGCTGCGCGGCGTCGAGTCGCACGGGATGATCCTCGCCGAGGACGAGCTTGCGATCGGCGCCGAGCACGCAGGGATCATCGTGCTCGAGCCCGACGGGCTGTCGCCGGGGATGCCGCTGGCGCAGGTGCTGCCGATCGCGACCGAGGTGCTGGCGCTCGAGATCACGCCCAACCGCCCCGATTGCCTCGGCATCTACGGCGTCGCGCGAGAGGTCCATGCGGCCACGGGGGCATCGTTGAGCGCCCCGCCTTGGGCGGTGGACACCGGCGCGGGCCCCGGTGCCCCGCCGGCCGGGCTGATCGCGGTCGAGGTCCACTGTCGGGATCTGTGCCCGCGTTTCACCGCGCGCGTGTTCGAGGAGGTGAAGATCGGGCCGAGCCCGGCGTGGTTGAAGGCGCGCCTGATGGCCTGCGGCCAGCGGCCGATCTCCAACGTGGTCGACGTCACCAATTACGTGATGCTGCTCACGGGCCAGCCGGTGCACGCGTTCGATCTCGACCGGATCGTCGGTGGCCGGCTGATCGTGCGCCGCGCCTGCGACGGCGAGACCGTGCAGACGCTCGACGGCCAGACGCGGACGCTCGACGCCGAGATGGTGCTGATCGCCGATGGCGACGGACCGACCTCGATCGCGGGCGTGATGGGCGGCGCGCGCTCGGAGGTGGCGGCGGACACGACGCGCGTGCTGATGGAGGTGGCCAACTGGAACGGAGCCAACATCCACCGCACGTCGCTCGCGCTCGGGCTGCGCAGCGAGGCCTCGACCCGCCTCGAGAAGCAGCTGCAGCCCGAGCAGGCGATCGAGGCGCAGGCCGTCGCGACCGAGCTGATGACATCGGTGTGCGGCGCGCGCCAGGTCCCCGGGACGATCGACGTCGGCGGTCCGGGACCGGCGCTGGCGGCAATCCGGCTGCGCGACGCGCGGATCGCCGCGCTGCTCGGCGCGCCGGTGACGCGCGACCGCGCCCGCCAGATCCTGCGGGCGCTGGAGTTCGACACCGCCGACGCGCCGGACGGGCTCGATTGCACGCCGCCCGCGTTTCGCCGCGGCGACGTCACGCGCGAGGCCGACCTGATCGAGGAGGTCGCGCGCCTCGACGGCTTGGAGAAGCTGCCGGCCACGCTCCCTAGCCGCCACGGCGCGTCGGGTCGCCTGAGCTCGCTGCAGCGGCTGCGCCGGCGGGCGGCCGACACGCTGACCGCCCAGGGGCTGCACGAGATCGTCGGCTGGAGCTTCGTGTCGCCCGAGCTCGCCGGCCGCTTGCGCCTGCGCGAGCACGGAGCGGTCGAACTGGTCAATCCGATGTCCGGAGACCAGTCACAGCTGCGCACGACGTTGCTCGGCTCGCTGCTCGACGTCGCGCGGCGCAACCGCGCGCACGGCGCCGCGGCGCTGGCGCTGTTCGAGGCCGGCGGCGTGTACTTGCCAAGCGGCGACGGACTGCCGCGTGAGCCCTATCACCTCGGGGCCGTGCTGACCGGTCCGAGCCGCCCGCCGACATGGCGCGATCCGGCCCCGGCCGGAGCCGATCTGTTCGCCGTCAAAGGCGTGCTGCAGGGGCTGTTGGACACGCTGCGGATCCCGTGGAGCGTGCGGCCGAGCGCTGAGCTGCCGTTCCTACATCCAGGGCGCGCGGCGACCGTGATCGTCGGGGACGAGCCGGTTGGCTGGCTTGGCGAGGTGCATCCGCTGGTGGCCGCCGAGTGGGACTTCAAGGACAAGGTCGCGGCGCTCGAGCTCGACCTCGACGCGGCAGCCGCGTACGCCCCCGCGGACACGACCTACGAAGACCTGACGAGCTTCCCCGCGGTGCGCGAGGATCTGGCGGTGGTCGTCGCCGACGCGGTTGCGGCGGCGGACGTGCTCGCGGTCGCGCGATCCGCGGGTGCACCGCTGCTCGCGCAGGCGGAGGTGTTCGACGTGTACCGGGACGTCGCGCGGATCGGCGCCGGCAACGTGTCGCTGGCGCTGCGGCTGTCGTTCCGCGCGCTGGACCGGACGCTGACAGACGAGGAGGTGGCCGCCAAGCGTGAGGCGATTGCCGATGCGCTGGCGGTGCAACTCGGTGGGCGGGTCCGTGCCTCGTAGCTATCGCGTCGTCGTCATCGGTGGCGCCGGGTTCGCAGGCGCACTGACCGCGCGGCTGGTGCACCGTCACCCGTCGTTCGAGCTGACCGCGGTGACCGCCCGCTCGGACGTCGGCCGGCGCGTGGACGAGCTGTACCCGCACCATCGCGTGCCGATCACGCTCGAGCAGCTCGACCTGGACCGCCACGCCGACGGGATCGACGCGGCGCTCGTCGCCTATCCGCATGGCGCCTCGGCAGCGGTCGTCGCGGGGCTGCGCGAGCGCGGCGTACGTGTGGTGGACCTGAGCGCGGACTTTCGCCTGCGCGATGCGGACGTGTACCGCGAGTGGTACCTCGAGCATCCGGTGCCCGGGTTGCTGGAGGAGTCCGTGTACGGGCTGCCGGAGCACTACCGCGAGCAGATTCGCGACGCGTCGCTGGTCGCCAATCCGGGCTGCTACCCGACCGCGGCGCTGCTCGCGCTCGGGCCGCTGGCCCGCGGCGGGCTGCTCGGGGACGTCGTGATCGACGCCAAGTCGGGCGTGTCGGGCGCGGGCCGGGCGGCGACCGACAAGACCCATTTCGTCACCGTCGACGAGAACGTCAACGCGTACGGGGTCCCGCGCCACCGCCACACGCCCGAGATCGAGCAGGAGCTGGCGGCGATGGGCGCCGCGATCACGGTCACGTTCACGCCGCATCTGGTGCCGCTGGACCAGGGCGAGCTGGTGTCGTGCTACGTGACGCTGCGCGACGGCGACGGTTGTGACCTCGACCGCCTGTATGCCGATGCCTACGGCGGCGAGCCGTTCGTCGAGCTGGCCGCGACGCCGCCGGGCGTGCGCGACGTGCGCGAGACCAACATCTGCCGGATCTCCGTGCACCGCGACCAGCGGACCGGTCGGGTGATCGTGTTCGGCGCGATCGACAACCTGTGGAAGGGCGCTGCCTCGCAGGCGGTCCAGAACCTGAACCTGATGTTCGGCCGCCCCGAAGCGGAGGGAATCGCGTGAGCGCTGGCGAGTCGGGGTTCTTTCGCTCGCGCTGGATCGAACCGCCCGCGCACGTCAGCGAGGCCGCGGCGGCCGGGCTGCCCGCGGGATTTCGCGCCGCCGGCGTCGCCTGCGGGATCAAGCCCGGCGGGGTCCGCGACCTCGGGCTGGTGGTGAGCTCGGCGCCGGCGACAACGAGTGCCGCGCGCTTCACCCGCTCCGGGACGCTGGCGGCGCCGGTGCTGCTCAATCTCGAGCGCTGCCGCCTCGATGCGATCCGCGCGGTCGTCGTCAATGCCGGCAACGCGAACGCCGCCACCGGTCGCCCTGGACTCGACGATGCGGCCAAGATGCAAGGCGCGGGCGCGGTCGTCGCGGGGGTCGACGAGGCCACTGTCGCGGTCGCTTCGACAGGCGTGATCGGCGTGCCGCTGCCGATGGACGCAGTGATGCGGGGGATCGCGGACGCCTCGTCGCAGCTGCGCGCCGACGGCGAGCGCGACTTCGCCGAGGCGATCCGAACCACCGATGCGTTCGCCAAGCGGGCCTGCCTCGATGTCGAGCTGCCCTCGGGCCGGGTGCGCCTGACCGCGCAGTGCAAGGGCGCGGGGATGATCTCGCCCGGGTTCGCGACGCTGCTGTGCTTCGTGCAGAGCGACGCGCTGCTGTCGGCGGCAACGTGCGACCTGCTGCTGGCGGTGTGCGTGAAGCGGTCGTTCGAGCGCACTAGCGTCGACGGGCAGCTGTCGACGAGCGACACCGTGATCCTGCAGTGCAGCGGCGAGTCGGGCGTGCTGGTGGCGGCCGAAAGCGAGAACGAGCTGCGCTTCGGGGAAGCGCTCGACGCGCTGCTGCGCCAGTTGGCGCTGATGATCGTGCGCGACGGCGAGGGCGCGCGGCGGATCGGAAGGGTGGTCGTGCGCGGCGGCGATCAGGACGCGGTGGCGGCGGTCGCGCGCGCCGTTGCCGACTCGTCGCTGGTCAAGACGGCGCTGTATGGGGGGGACCCGAACTGGGGCCGGATCGTGCAGGCGGTCGGCGCCGCGATGCCGAGCTGCGCGCCCCTCGCCGTCGACGTGTCGATCGAGGGCGTGCAGGTCTGCGCGCGGGGCGCGTACGTGCCGTTCGACCTGGGCGCGCTGACGGCCGCGGTTGCGCGCGACGAGGTCGAGTATGAGATCGGACTGCCGGGGGAGGGGGCGGAGGCGGAGTGCTACTTCTCCGACCTCGGCCATGAATATGTGACGATCAATGCGGAGTACACGACGTGATGCGTGACGTCGCCACGCTGCTGGAGGCGCTCCCTTACATCCGCGAGTTCCACGGCAAGACGGTCGTGATCAAGTACGGCGGCGCGGCGATGACCGACGACGCGCTCAAGGAGGAGTTCGCGCGCGACGTGGTGCTGCTCAAGTACGTCGGGATGAACCCCGTGATCGTGCACGGGGGCGGCCCTGAGATCACCACCTACATGCAGCGGCTCAACCTGCCGGTGCAGTTCGTCGACGGCCTGCGGGTGTCAGATGCGCAGACCGTGGAGGTCGCGAAGATGGTGCTCGTCGGTAAGGTCAACAAGGACCTCGTGCTGCTGATCAACCGCCACGGCCAGCCGGCCGTCGGGCTGTGCGGGGACGACGGGCTGTTGTTTCGCGCCGCGCGCCAGGCCGCCCCCAGCGGCCAGGACATCGGCTTCGTCGGGCGGATCGAGCGCGTCGACGTCAGCGTGCTCACCCACGTCGCGCAGGACTACATCCCAGTCGTGGCGAGCGTCGGCGCCGACCGCGACGGCAACTCGTACAACATCAACGCCGACGAGGCCGCCGGCGCCGTCGCGCGGGCGCTGCGGGCGTACAAGATCATGTTCCTGACCGACGTGTCGGGTTGGCTGCGCGATCCCGCCGACCTCGACAGCGTGATCTCCGAGACGACGGCCGACTACGTCGAGTCGATGCTGCCAACGGTCGCCGGCGGGATGCGGCCGAAGCTCGCGGCATGCCTCGAGGCGATCCACGGCGGGGTCTCGTTTGCGCACATCGTCGACGGCCGCGTGCCGCACTCGCTGCTGCTCGAGCTGTTCACGAATGCCGGGCAGGGCACCAAGATCGGGCCGGCCGCGTGAGCGTCGAGATCGGGTCTGTCGCGTGAGCGTCGAGATCGGGTCTGTCGCGTGAGCGCCGCCTCGAGCCTGTCCGAGCTGCGCGAGCTCGAGCGCGAGTACGTGATCCCGACGTATGTGCGCAACCCGGTGCAGTTCGTGCGCGGTGCCGGCTGCGTGCTGTGGGACGCGGACGGCAACGAGTA
>JBEKRJ010000034.1:0-15158 GCA_049518835.1 Solirubrobacteraceae bacterium | reverse complement strand
AGCCACTCGCTCAGCGTCAGGTCCGAATCGACATCGAGCAGGTCGCCCAGCTGGACCGTGGTGATCCCGGGCCAGTGGCGAACCACGCTGCCGACGTGGCGAAGCTGCGGGAAGGCGTCGCTGAGATCGCTCACGGGATTGAGGGCTTCTCGCAGTCGCGCGCGTCGCGGAGGTGTTGTTCGAACGCGTCTCGGTCGTGCTCGGGGTCGAACTGTTGCGCGCCGCCGCGCAGCAGCTCGCGGACGGCGGGCAGCTGGAAGATCAGCCGGGCTTTGCCCTCGGGGTCGGTCCAGCTGGCGTAGTCGTACATCCCGACCCACGCGCCGAGCGCGGCGAGTATCTCGACCTGCACATCGTCGGCCCACCAGCCGCTGCGCAACCCCAGCCGGTAGCGCCCGTCCAGGTGCGCCGCCTGCGCGTACAGCTCCTGAAACCAGGCCCACCGCGGCTCAGCCTCCAGGCCGCGCCAGCCCGGCACCGCCCGGTCGGCCGTCATCAGCAGCTCGAGGTGCGCGCGCGCGCCGCTGATCTCAGATCGTGAGCTCGTCACTGGACTGACCCGCGGATAAGGGTGCAGCGGCTGGTGTATGCGCGCACGGCCGCGCCGTAGAGGAGGCCGATCGGCCAGAGGAACATGAACAGGCCGACCCAGGCCAGCGGAGCGATGATCACCAGCAGCGCTGAGGCGAGAAGCCACGCGACGGCGCACCTCCGCGCGCGGGCGTCGCCGCCCGCGATCGTGCCGGAATCCCGCGGCAGCAGCACCCACGCGAGCGCGGCCGCCACCCCGGCGAGGATGACGATCGCGACCTGACCCGCGACGGCGCCCGCGGCCGCTTGGAGGGCCGCGGCGACGGCGAGGCTGGCCAACAGTGCAGCCGCTATCCAGCGCCAGTGCCTCGCCGTTGCGTGGATCGTGCTGCGCAGGTCCGGGTTGGTCTGAGGTGTCAGCAGCCGCTGCATGGCTCTGAACCGTTGTGTGTCAGTCACCGGGTTTGCTCCCTGGTTGGAGTGACGTGGCTGGGCGGATCGTTCGGTTTCATGCCGCCTGCTTGAGCTTGCGGTCGTTGAAGTACAGCCGCAGCCGGAGCATCGCTGGGGCGAGGCTGCCGTAGATCAGCAGGCCGTGCTCAGGCTTGATCTGGCGCAGCTGGTCGGGCGGGGCGAGCGGCCGGCGACGCACCGGCGCGTCCGGATCAGAACGCCGGTCGCGGGTCTCCTCCTCGCCGACCAGGCCCGAGAAGTACTTCAGCGTTTCCATGTCGGCGACGCCAGAGAGCAGCATCCGGGCGCGGTGGTTGTTGATCGCGGTCAGCGCCTGCTGGCCGTAGCGCTCGCGGGCCTGCGCGATGTCGTGGAAGATCGAGATCAGCTGGATGTTGTGCGACGGCGCGGTCGACGCGATCTCCGCCAGGTTCGGGATCGGGACGGCGTTGCCGAGCTCGTCCAGGCACACCAGCAGCGGGCTCGCAAGCCGGCGGCCGGGTGATCTGTTGGCGGTCTCGTAGGCGTGGTCGAGCAGCTCTGTGAGCAGCGCGATCAGGATCGGCCGCAGCAGCTTGGAGCGCCGCGAGTCAGAGATCAGATACACCGTGTTCGCGCCATCCAGCAGCCGCGCGCCGGTGATCTCGCTGCCGTTCGCGCTGCGCACGACGGTCGGGGACTGGTAGGCGGACATCAGGATCTGCGCGGTCTGCTCGATGCTGCCGCGAGTCTCGCCGGCCAGCTGGCAGAACGCGAGGTGCCCGTCGTTGGCGTGCTGGGCGTCGGCGCGCTCCTCCGCGTCACGGCTGCTGTCGACGAGCTCGTGCATGAGCCGGTCCAGCTCGGCGCCGCCCTGCCCGAACGTCCAGCGGACGACGTCGCCCATCCCGCGGCCGGTGCGGGCGGCGGCGTAGAACAGGGGGGCGAGGCGCTGCTCGGCGGCCTTTGACCAGAACCCGCCGCCCTTGACCGCGCTGGTGTCCATCTCGCCCGCGGACGCCATCCGCTGCGCGGTCTCTAACGCCTGATTCCATGTTTGCGAGCTGGCCAGCGGCGACCACGTGTGGGTGGGCCGGTCCCATTGGCCGAACGGGTCGAACACGAGCACGTCGCCGCGTTGCGCGCGGGCGGGAACCGTGGCGTCAAGCAGGTCAGGTTTGATCGAGATCACGATCGCCGGTCCTGACCATTCGAGGATGTTCGGGATCGCGATCCCGGCCGACTTGCCCGACTGGCTTGGTCCGAACGCGACCAGCGCGTGGCGGTCCTCCGCGCGCAGCAGCCGCATCCCCCGGTAGCCGAGCGACAGGCCCTGCGCCTCGGCTACACGCGGCCTCCCCTCGTAGTCCGTGGCGCGGGTCGCGGGCGATCGCCGCTGGCGCCGTCGCCGCAGCCGCGCGAGATCGCTTCCCCCGGCCCACCGGGCGCCGTGGCGTTTCGAGCGGCCGACGCCCGCGGGGCGAGCGTGCTGCCACAGCATGATCGCCGCTGCGGCGGCCAGCCCCAGCAGGACGACCACCAGCATCAGCGCGGTGTAGAAGCCCGTCGCGTCGGGCAGCCCCGGGCGGACACGGGCGGGGAAGCCTTGCCGCGGGTCGGACAGGTGGCGCGCGACGCCCCCGAGCGCGTGCCACAGCGCGTCGAGGTTCAGGTGCGGCCAGCCGGAGCCGAACAGCGCTCCCGCCGTCCCGGCCCACAGCCACAGTCCGCCCTCCAGCACCAGCACGGCGGCGGCGGCGCCCAGGACAAGCAGTTCTAACACTCCCAGTTGCGAGCTCTCTCTCGCACGGCTGTTCATCTCGTCTGCCCGCCTGCGAGCTCGCCATTCGGCGTGGTGGAGGGGACGGGTGCCCAGGAGTCCAGTGCAGCGCACACCGGCCCAGCGATCTTCGCGACCGCGATCCGAACCGTACGCGGCTGGTTGGACAGTTGCCCGACCGCGCGCCACAGCGCCTGCCCGACCGGCGCAGCGCCGTACGGGCGGATCGCTGGAGCGAGCGCGGCCACCCGCGCTTGCGCGTCAGCGTCGGCCGTGATCGCCGCGGCCACAGGGCCGCAGGAGGCTGTCACCTCGCTCAGCTGAGCGCGAACCGCGTTCTGCTCGATCTCGGCGCCGACCACCGCGCCGATCACGAGGGTGACGATCAGCGCGATCACGACCGCGGTCCCGCCGCCCAGCCACCAACCCCATCTCATCGCGATGCCCTCCTCCGGGCGTAGTTGCGAGCGCGCTCGTCTGTGTACGGGCCCGGTTCGCGGCCGGCTGTGACCTCGAGCGCGTACAGGCACATCGCTTTCACCGTCCGCTCGTCGCTCTCGTCAAGGCCGTCTGAGATGACCGCCTGCTCAGCCAGCACGACCGCCGCGACCTGCCCGTTGTAAGTGATCCTCTGCAGCTCTGCCATGAAACTCATCCTCCCGCCCCGCCTGGCGGCATCGCCGGCGCGGCCAACACTTTGCGTTGAACTGTCGTCGTGTTGTCACACTCCTGTGACATTCGCCGGTAAAACTCGTCGCCCGCCTGCATCGAGGTTCTCAGCGGGCGGCGGCGGCCCGGCTCAGCACCTTGCGAGCGCCACGGTTGCCATCCGCGGCCATCGTCTCGAGCGCCTGTTGCAGCAGGCGCTCGTCTGGCACGTCGGGCGGACGGTGCACCGCGCCTCGATCGGCGACGGCTGCGAGCAGCTCGTTCTCGCTGTGGATGAGCCACATGAGCTGGGCGGTCGCCTTTCGCCAGCGTCTGATGCCTGTACAGCTCGCCGCGGCTGGTGCACTCCAGGATCAGCGTCGAGCGGTCCGGGTGGTGCAGGTACAGCTGGGTGACACGTCGCAGCTTCCCGGCGCGACGAATCGACCGTGGGAATCCTGGCGCGAGCATCCAGCCGCACTGCGCCGCGAGCTCGATCACGCGGCGCGCCGGCCCGGTGATCTTCAACTCCAGCTCCTCGGTGTGCGCGCGGGTCATCGGGTCAGTCTCCAGCCGACGCCGTGGACGGTTTGCACCATCGGCTCGGCACCGGCCTGCTCGAGCTTCTGGCGCATCCGCGCCGCGTGACTGTCGACCGTTCGGCTCGGTCCGGCGGCGGCTGGGTCATATCCCCACACCTCGCGGGTCAGCTCGGCGCGGGTGAACGTCTTGCGCGGCTGGCTGGCCATCGTTTGCAGCAGGTCGAACTCCAGCCGGGTGAGCTTCACCGGCCGGTTGTCCACCTGCACGGTCCGCGCGTCGCAGTCCACGGTCACGCTTCCCACGTGCAGCACCCGCTCGTGCTGCTGCTCCCCCTCGCTGCGTCGCGCGAGCGCCTCCAGGCCTGCGGCGATCAGCACCGGCGAGCTCGCGGTTGGCAGCGCGACGTCAGCGCCGCCGCGGTAGTAGCGGACGGCCGCGGAGTCGTTGTCGGCGCCGACCACCAGCACCGGGAGGTTGGACTCGGCGCGCGGGATCTTGCCGGCGCGCAGCTCGCGCAGCAGGCCGATCGTGTCCGGCCCCCCGCCCGCGTCGCACAGCACCAGCGCGTCCGGGGCTTCGCTCAGCATGACCCGCGCTGCCTGCGCCGTGCCGGCAGCCGACACCTGGTAGCCGTCCATCAGCAGCTGCCACACCCGTTCGCGCGCCAGCCGCTCGTCGGCCTCGACGATCAGAACGTTCTGCACCGTATCTTCCTTCCTGTCTGCCAGCCCGGTCCTGCGACCGCGCCGGGTTGCGTTATCGGGCCGCCCACCGTGCGGACCGCCTGCTGCGAGCGTTCACCTGCCGCTCGTTCTCCGCTGGCCGACCGGACCGTCCACACGTCTGCGCCGGGCCTGGCGATCCGCGTGTACGCCTCGCTCGTGTACCAGCGAGCGCTCACCAGATCCGGCGGGTTGCCGGCTTTCAGCCAATCCGAGAGGTCGTAGCCGTCGTCGCGCCCGGGGGCGAGATCGACGATCCGCACGCCTGCGCTCTGACGGTCGAGGTCGCGGGCGATCCGAGCCGCCGCGTCCCGGCCGGGGCGGTCGGCGTCCATCACGATCGTCACCTCTCGGCCTGCGAACGCCCCTGCCCACGCGGCGCGCCACGCGTGCGTGCCGGGGACGGCGATCGCCGCCAGCCCCGCGGAGCGGGCGGCCAGCATGTCGCTTGGCCCCTCCACCAGCAGCACCCGCCCCGTCTCGATGCTCGGGTGCGGGGTCAGCCCCAGCCGCGTGCCGGGCGCGGCCAGCACCTTCGGCCTCTGCGAAGCATCGACGCGCAGACGCAGAACGCCTTGCAGCGCCCGCTGGTCGTTTGTGATCGGGACCGTGATCCGCTCGCCGTCAAACCCGACTCCCAGCCTGCGCAGCGTGTCCGGCTTCCATCCCCGCTCGCCGGCCAAGCGGGTCAGGAGCTCGGCGTCGGCGCGTAGCGCTTGCGCCCACCTCCGCACGTCGTGGGCGCTCACCGACGACACCGTGTCGCCACGGGAGGGTTCGTCGTCCGGCCCGGCCGTTCGCCGTGACTGCTTATGGCCGGAGCGCGCCGGGGCCGTGGCGTTCGCGGACGCCCCACCGACCGCGAGGCTGGCCGCGCCCGCCTCGCGCGGGCGCGCCGACGCTAGGCGGCGTGGCGCGCCTTCCCGGCCGGCTGGTCGCGGCGACGTGTCGCGCGTCGACGCCGGCGACGTCGCCCGCGACGTGTCGCGCCGCGGCTCCCGTTCGGCGAGGCCGTGCGCGACCTTCAGCTCGAACGCCTGCCGGGAGTCACGGCCGCGTGCGAGCGCCGCATCGAACGCGCCGCCTTTTGCGCCGCAGCCATGGCAGTTGAACGCCCCGGACTGCAGGTTCACCGAGCAGGACGCGTCGCGATCGCCGTGCGCGTGCGCGTCCGGGTCGGCGAAGCACCGGACGGGCGCCTCCGTGTGCGCCCAGCCGGGCAGCTCCACGCCCAGCGCGGCGTAGAACCCGCGGACATCCGCGCCCGGCAGCGTTCTGTTCACGCCCGCTCCCTGCTGCTCGCACCCGGCGCTCGGCCGCCGGCGGTTACGGTGACTGGCCGACCCATGGGATCCCGAAGTACTGCTTGAACGTCTCGCCCCACGGCGTCAGCGCCCCAGCGGGCGGGTTCGCCGCCGCCGCGTCGCGTTGCTGTCCGGCGAGCGTCCGCTGCACTGACGTGGGTGATCCCCACCCGATCTCGATGCACGTGCCGTGAGAGGCGAACGTCGCGACCTCCTGGTGGGCGGCGAACGTCGTGCCGGCCGTCTCCGTCACCGGCGTGATCTGCTCCGCCACATACCAGTAGTCCGATTGCGCGCCCGGCAGCGGCGGGGTGAACTGGAACAGCAGCAGCGGCTCGCCCTGATACCAGCCGCCGGGCGTGTTGGAGGCGTCGATCACCTGAACCAGCGTGCTGGCGGCCGGCGCGTAGATCGGCATCCCTGGCGTGGCGCACGCGTCGACGCCCATGTCGTCGCGGCTGGGGGTGAACTCGGGGATCGGGTCGCTGCCCGACCCGACCGGGCTGCTCGCCGCGCACGGCGTCGTGTAGCTCACCGGCACGCTCGTCGGCGCACCACCGGACACCTCCGTGTACAGGGTCGGCAGGTCCGGATAGCCGCTCTTCGCCCACCCGGACTGCTGGATCGCCGCGATCTGCACCGCCGCAGGCTGCCCGACCGTCGACAGGATCGCGCGGATGCCCGAGCTCGCGGCTCCGAACCCGGGCTCGGGCGTGCCGCGCAGCCACTCGGCGCTGAAGTCCGCCGCGCTCACCGGACTGTCCCAGAAGCTGTTGGAGCCGCCATAGAAGCCGCTGTCGGTGGCGCCGATGTTGAGCCAGTTGTTCGTTCCGTTCGGCGCCGCGCTCTGCCCACCCTCCTCGGCCACCACCCACGCCGCGACGACGCTGCCGTCCAGCCCCGTCTTGCCGGCCAGCTCGGCGGCGAACTGCGCCTGGCTTGCGTTGAGCAGCCTGACCGCGGCGGCGGTCAGTGTCGCCGGCGGGCCGCCCCCCGCCGACAGCCCGCCGCACACCGCCGGCGGCGGCGTCGTCGCCGCGGCGACGAACACGAACGCGCCGCCGCCGAGCAGCAGCAGAGCGAGCAGGGTGCGCGGTCTCACCGGGCACGTACCACCGTCCAGCCGGCATCACGGTGCGCGAGCGACAGCAGCAGGTCCGCGCTCGTGTCACCCCGACCGCTACCGCTGCCGGCTGCCGTGTACGTGACCAGCACGGTCTGCCAGCCTGCGTGACTGGTGTCCGGCCCGAGGTACTCGACGCCGCGCAGCTGACCGTGACGCAGCGCGATGTACGGTCCCGCGTAGCTGGTCGCGGCCGCGACCAGCTGCTCAGCCACCGTCCGCGGCCGCACCCCGGCGCTGCTCTCATCTTCGGGACCCGTCTCCGTGCTCGTCGGCGTCGTGCTCGCCGTCGGCGTCGACGGCGTCGAGGCGGCCGGCGGCGTCGGCGAACCGGTCGTGCTGATCACCGTCGTGGTCGTGGTCGTGCTCGCGCCGCAGCCCACCGCCAGCGCCGCCGCGCACGCCACGAGCAGCCACCTGACTGTGCGCTGGACGCGCACGGTCAGGTCCTCACCAGTTCGCGGGGAGCGAACTCTTCGAGCGCGAGCATGAAACGCTCGGCGCCGCGGCCGAACACGGTCGCCTGGTAGAGCCGGCCGCCGTGGCGGTTGCACAGCTCCAGCAGCCACCGCCCTCGCTTACGCGGCCCGATCGCCACCACCTCGTCGCCGAGCGCGATCTTCCCTCTCCAGCCGCCGACCCCGCGGCCGGGGAGAATGTCCAGCCACCACAGGTGGCCGTCGTCGCTGAGCGCGATCACGTACTCCGGCGGGCGTGGGTTCTCCTCGGCGCGGATGAACGCGACCGCCAGGACGCGACGGTCGATCCGCCGCTCGCACAGCTCGCCCAGGTTCAGCTTCTCGATCGACCACGCCCAGCTCATCCGAGCATCCCCCGGTTGGTGTTGGTGATCTGCTCGTCGTCGCCGCCGAGGACGGTCTGCACGACATATCGGCCGTGCCCGACCCGCCACAGCGCCTGCCACGGACCGAGTGTCGAGATGACCTCCCGCTCGGCCCGCGTCAGCGACAGCAGCTCCGCCGTCTCATCTAGCGCGTCAGACTCCAGGTAAAACAGCGCGAACGTCTGGCAGTCCTGCACCAGCCCCTCCGCCATCTTCGCCAGCCGGCTGCCGTCATCCCCGCTCGTTGACAGGTCGCTCGGGCGGTGCACGATCGCGATGTTCTGCTGGCCGATCTTGCGCGACACCTTGAAGTTGTGCTGCAGCCAGTCGCCCATCCCCGGCACCGACAAGATGCGATAGGACTCGTCAACCAGCAGGATCGTCTTCGGCTCCGGCAGCGGCGCTCGGCCGTGGCGCACCAGCTCCGCGTTGATCGCCTCATGCCGCCTCCACTGACGGTTCATCGTGGCCTGCAGGAACGCCGTCGCGCAGCTCATCAGGATCCCCAAGCTCTCCGCGTCCTTCACGTCAGACAGATCGATCGACAGCGCCTGCGCGTCGAAATCGATCCCCTCCGTGGTCGGACCGTCGAACATGCCGCGCAGATCCCCCTCGCACAACGGCTGCAGCGCATACGCGACACCCTGCGCCATGCTCCGCAACCTGGTCTGCGTCGTCGCCAGCTTCCCGGCCGTCCACTCCGACGGGTGAAGCAACGCGTCCACCACCTGCGGAAGCGTCGGCTCGCTCGTCGAAGTGCACACCCAGTCAAGCGTCGTGTTTAGGATCGCCGGCTCCCGATCGGTGAGCGGGCGCGGCAGCACCGCCCGCGCGATCGCCCGCAGCAGACGGTGGCGGTCCTCCTCGTTTGACAACGGGTTCAGGCACACGCCGTTTGTCCGCGAGAGGCGCACCACCGTACCGTCGAGATCGCGCATCAGCGCCGTGTACTCGCCCTCATCCCGGGACGTGCCCGTATGCACATCGATCACGCGGATCCGACGCCCGAAGCACCACTGCCGACGCAGATACACCTTCATCGTCGCGGACTTGCCGCGGCCTTTGCGCCCCCAGACCATTAGATCCGGGTCGGTGACCCCCGTGCGCAGCTGCCGCGCATAGCACTCCCATGGGTCATACCAGAACCCCCCGCCGCCATACAGCATGTCACCCATATACACCCCACGCGGCCCGAGACTGCAAACGCTGTCCAACGGCGCCAGCGCCCGCGCGTGACGGCTCGTCGCCCGCATCCCCGGATGCTCAACCACCAACCGCCGAACCCTCCGCAACGCACTCACCGGTCCCCCTCCCGCTCCAGATACGCCTTCACCAGCGTCGACTTACCGTAACCCAGCCGCCCCCGCACGACCACATTCGCACTACCCGCGAAGGACTCCCACGGGTCAAAGCAGAACGCGCCGCCGCCGCCACAGAAGATGCCGCCGCCACCGTCGACGCTGCCGCCCACGTACACGGCACGCAGCCCAGGACCCGCCGCGCCACCCATCGGCATCGGCGTCGAGTCGGCCTGTCGCTCCGGGTCAAAGCGTTCAGTCTTCTCGCTCATCTCATCCCCCGGCATAGCGGCAGGGTGCACAGGAAGTGATCGAGCTGCAGCCCGTACATGAACGCGGGCACCAGCCCGGCCTGCACGCACGCCGCCTCAACCTGATCGCGGACCAGCCGCCGCTGCTCGCCCGCGCCCGCGGGCACCGCCGCCGCGATGAACGCCTCATACCGCCACGGGCTGCTCCCCTCCGCGAGCTCCTGCTCCTCGCGCTCCCCCTGCCACCGGCGCGCCCGGTCCTGCGAGGTCTCCACCATCTGATGCTTCGCTCTGGTCTCGATGTCCGCGCGGTCGCCGGTCAGCCGACGCCGTGCCTGCGCGCGGGCCTGCCGGATCGGCACCGGCTCGCACACCACCGCGATCGTCACGATCGGCGCCTCACACTGCAACGTCAACGCCTGCCACCACCCAGCCTGCACCGGAACCGGAGGCCACTCCGGAATCCACCACACCACGTGATCAGCCCCGTCCAACCTCACGAACGGCCACCCGTCATCCAACGCCAGCGGCCACGGCCGCGGATCCCGCGCCCCGTCGCGCAGCCTGAGCTGGTCAAGCAGCCTGCGCTCAAACGGGTCACACAAGTCGGCGTACAGGTATGACAAGTCCGTCGGCGTCAGCACCGCCGCCGGACTCTTGACAGTGATCTCCGACATCTGCAAATACCGGTTGACCCGCTCGAGCTCCCGCACACCCGCCTCCCCGGCCCGCTCCCGCTCCTGCTCGCGCTTCTCCCCGCGACGGCGATCCCGCGGCACCGCGCTCGTCTGCACCCCCATGTACAGCACATGCTCCTGACTGCCCGTCGCCGTGCTGTCCATCGCCCCCAGCATCGCCTGCACCGGCCCGCACCCGACCGGCTTGGCCAGCTTCTTCCGCAGATAGGAGGCCATCTCGCTCGCCTGCTGCGGCGTCGTGCGCCGCAGGAACATCATCCGCCGCACCGGCGACCCCGGCCGCGCCAGATCATTCTCTAACGTCCCGATCGTCTCAAGCTGGCGGTCCTGCTCGGCCACATCCCGCAGACCAAACGCCTGCAAACGCAGCTCCAACACCCCGACCAGACAGTTCCGCTCCCGGTCATACGTCATCCCCGCCTGCCGCCCATCCGCTCCGCCCACGCTCACGATCTCAAGCTGTCCGAACTGCGGCGGCAACGCCACCGGCCGCACCGGCCGCTCGGCTGTCACTCCCGAGCCAGGCACCGGCGAGCGCCACACCCGCCTGCCCGCGAGGCGCTCCACCACGAACACCAGGCTGCTCGGCACCCAGTGCGTGACCGGCAGCGACTGGATCGTCATCATCATCCCCGTCGCGCCAGCCATCGCGATCGCAATCGCCGCCAGCAGACCCGGGATCGTCGGCCACGCCGCCACCACCACGATCGCCGCCGCGCCCGCACACCCGCCGATCGCGACCTGCCCGACCGACAAGTACCCGAACAGGCCACGCTTCGCCCGCGGACCCAACAAATGATCGCGCACCCCGCTCATTGGCTCTCATCTCCTTCCGGCGGCGTCTCCCGCCCGCTCTGCGTATCGATCGTCCGCGGCGGCCGCACCCGCGGACCCGAACCGCCACCGTCACCCTCCCCCGAACCCTGCCCCCCCGTTCCCTGCTGTGACTGCGCCATCGGGTTCGGCACCCCGTGCACCCGGCTGACCTGCTCGCTGCGGAACGCAATCGACTGAAGCACCCCCGCCGTGCCGCCCAGCGACCCCGCCGGCACCACCGTCGTGCGCGTGAAGTGATGATCCGCGACCGTGAAGAACTTGTAAAACGCCCACGGCGCCACACACGCGATCAACAGCATCCCGCACCCCGCCGCGATCCCACGAACCCCCCCATCCGTCATCGCCCCCGCGCTCAACCCCAACACGCACACCAGCGCGAACTTCGACGCCACGATCCCCATCACCATCATCGCCAACCGCTTCGGCGCCTCCGCAAACCGCGGCCACACACTCGCCGCCAACACCACCGGCACAAACAACGCCGCCACATAGATCCCGATCGCCCGCACCGTCAACTCCAACAGCATCGCCAGCGACGCCAGAAACGTGAACCCAGCAAACAACGCCGCCGGCGTCCCCAAGATCGACGCGAACGTGCTGTGCCCGCTCCCCGCCGCCCCCTTCGCCGCCACACCCAACGCCACGAACGCCAACGCCAACAAATGCAGCTTATGAGTCGCCGAAGCCAAATCCGGTCCCGCCACAGCCACCCCAGCCTGATCAGTGAACGCAATCCCAGCACCGATCAACACCGCGCCCGCCGCCCCCAAAACCGCCGCCCGCGGCAACGCCTGCAACGCCAACTGCAACATCGCGCTATCCGACCGAACACTCCCCTCCAAACACGCCAACAAGAACGCGATCAACATCACCGCGCTCCCCAACGCCACAGCCCGCCCATACGAGTTATGAAACCACCCGCCCGTCACATCAACCGACGTCGCCTTACCAACCTCCGACCCAATCGTCCCCAAAAACACCGCCGCCCCCGCCGCCAACGCACTCGTCGACAAATAATGCGCAGGAGAATCCGGCGGATCCGAAGAGGCTGCCGGGGTAGCTCCCGTCGTAGGCGGCGTCGTGGCACCGCCAGCGGCGCCCGACGCCGCCGACTTCGTTCCTCCCCCACCGGCGATCTTCTTCGCCGCCCAGTCGAGGATCTTCTGACAGATGTCGTACTTCATCGCGACCTTCAAGAGCAGCAGCTCGGGCTGGTCAGCCTTCGCCCACATACAGACCGGGCCACTCACCTTCTGCACGACTTTGCCGACGATCTTGCCGCCGACGGTGATCGCGCTGCTGCCCGCGTCGAAGCTCCATGACAGTCCCGACTCCACGCCGTTCACGACTGAGCACGCAACGCTGATCAGCGGAGCCGAGCATAGACCGCCAGCCTGCGCCGAAGGCGTGGCGGGGATCATGCGCAGCCCGAACACAACGGCCAGGGTTGCGAACGCGACGGCGACGTTACGGCTGGTCTGGAAAGCGCACATACGCCTTGCTCCGCGGGTCGCCCGGCGACGGCCCGTACGGGTTTGTGGTGGTCCCGCCGCTCTGCGCCCACTGGCGACCGTTCCACGCCATCGTGTCCGTCTCGACGCCGTAGGAGACGCCGCTGTTACTGACGAACATCCCCCAGACGTCGAACGTGGCGCTCATCGGCGTGTACGAGTCGACCTTGTAGCCAAGTGACCAGGATCCCTGGGTTTCCTGTGATGCTGAATAGGCTTCCTCTGCTGCCACCGCTCCCGCTTGGGTGTCCTGATAGACAGTGGGCGACGGAGCGGTGGTCCGAACGATCACCGTGCGGACCACAGTGGTCGAGTTGCCGCCGAGAAGCACGACGAGGAACGCGGCCACCGCGGCCAGCGCGAGGATCCAGGCGAGAATGACTGGCCACCGGCGCGCACCGCCGCCAAACCATGATTGCCCGTGCGTGTTCATGCGTGCAACAGTCCTCCGAGGTACGTGACTGCTGCAAAGAGTCCGCCCACGCTGGCGATGGCCAATCCTGCGGTGAGACCGCGGAGACCGAGGCTCCTTATCGGGTCCTCGCCGTAGCCCCCGGTGTACGCGCCAACGCCGACCAACCACGAGCCAATCACGGCAACCACGGCGCCAGCCCAGACCAGCCACGTGGCGATCGAATACAACGTGGCGGTTGTCATCAGTGCACCAGCCCCCCGAGATGCGTTGCGGCCGCCATCAGCCCGCCAGAGCCCGCGATCCCGGCTCCTGCGCCGAGCCCCCGGACCATCATCTGCTTACCGCGATGCTCGGCGCCGAAGTTGCCGAAATGGCCGCCGACGGCGTGGAACATCATGCCGACGACGAAGCCGATCGCGGCCACGCCGCCGCCGGCGGCCACGAGCCACGTCGTGATCGTGCTGATCGGCTGCTGCACGGGATCCGCTGTGGCCCCGCCGGCGGCTGCCGCGAGCGTGAAAGTGAAGTGAATGAAGGGGAGCAATGTGACCTCCAGTTGGTTATGGACGTACTGTGCAGTCGTGGGCGTGGCTTGCGCCGCTGATCCACGGATCAGCGGGCAACGTGACGGCCCGGAACGCGTAGCGGTAGCCGACCGTCGCCGGGCTCGGCCGGTACACGTAGGCGAACCCGTGGTTGGCGGCGTTTGGCGTCAAGCCCGCGAACGTCTGCCAGCCACGCGGCGTGCGGGATTGCAACATCACCGCCGGGTTGGTCCCGGGTGCGAACACCCGGCCGTGAAACACCAGGCGAGCTCCCCGCACGCTCCTAACGCCCACCCACACGGTGGGGCTCACCAGCTGGCGGACTTCCTCCAGGAGCGTCCCGCCAGCCTCCACCGCCAGCAGCCGCGGACCTCCCCGCGGCGTCCGCACCAGGAACCGCCCGCGGTGCGCGCTGACCGTACTCGCCACCGGCGTCATGCCGCTCCCGTCGAGATTGCCCGCCAACACGACGACGCTGACGCCGTCCGCCGGCTCGCCGGTACCGTCCACCACTTCCCCGGCGAACCGCAGCGCGGAGCCGAGGTAGCCCCGCTTGACCACATGGCCGAACAGCGCCTCGCTGCGAAACCGCACTCCCGGCGCTGCGCTCGCGATCACGGTCTTGCCGATTGTCACGATGCTCACCGCAATCAGCATCCAGGTGACGCGGCGCGGAATCGTCAGACGTCGAGATTCAGGTTCCATAGATCTCCTTTTCAGCAATTCAGCTGGCCCGGGTAGCACGGTGGACTAGACGACACGACAGCCTGCGCTGCGGGCGGTGCTGGGCGCACGGCCGCGGCAACGCCCTGTGGTCTCGGCGGCGCTGCCAGCGCAGGTGCCGACGGCCGCCCGGTCTGGCCGCTCGTCGACGGAGCTAACCGCCGCGCCCCCACCACGACAGCAGCTCGCGGCGCTGCCCTTCGGAGCGCGCGACCACGCCGAGCCCGCGAGCGCCCCTCCACGTGCGCGGCCGCGCGCAGCCGCACCCGCCCGACCGACGACACACGGACCAGGCCATCCGCGGGCCTGCGCGTCTCGCTAGTCCGCACCACCTTTGGTCGTACGACCGGCGACGGCCGCTCTGCACGCGCTGTCGTCTCGGCTGACGCGATCGTCTCGGCTATCTGTCCGGGCCCGATGGGAGGTGTCGCCGCCCGCTCGATCGTCACCGACGAGCTCCGCCCATGGCCGCTTGCGAGAAGCGCCGCTAGGGCCGCGACGACCACCGTCGTCGCCGCAGTCAGCGGAAGCATCTGGCGAGACGACGACCGCCGCTGCACCGCCGTCCCATACCTGCGCTGTCTGCGATTCCAACTGCCGCGGTCAAACATTCCGGACTCCTGACGAAGGGCGTGCTGGCACCGAAGGCGTGCCGGGCATTACTCCTCTAATCGAGTTGCCTAGCTGCACTCCAGCAACACATGCCCGCAGCCTCGGCTCAGCCAGCCGCTCTAGCCGTGCCGCATCCAGCCCGAGTCGATTGCCAACGCCCGCTATCCCGGCTACGACGTGATTGACGTAAACCAATCTCATTGACGAGTCGGCGTTATCATACACCTACGATGGTCGTTAGCGCAGCGTGCGTGAGCGACGGCGAGACAGCGCCCCGCTACTCGTCGCCCGGCAGCGTCCGCGGCCCGGGCAGCTCCGCAAGCCGCCGGGGCCGCGGATCG
>JBEKRJ010000033.1:0-15410 GCA_049518835.1 Solirubrobacteraceae bacterium | reverse complement strand
AGCCCGGCCTGGCAGAGCCCGGCCCGGCCGCGAACAACGTCTGACACGGCTGGTCCGCCCGCAGGGCGGACGTGCGAAGACCGCTTCAGCGGCGGCTACATCGCTCCCTTTGGGCCGACGATTGCGAATGTGACGCTTGTACTTGTGCCAACGGGGAAGAGTGTCTGCCCTAGCATCGGTAAGATGTAAATCCATCTTGTCCATTGACTTTATCGAGAAGCGTGGCCGGTTGTCAAACCACCAAGCCGATCGCGGCCTCGCCCAACTAACTAAGGACCCGCGGACGAATTATTGGGGGTTTGACGGCGTCTGGGCGCGCCTGGCGCCACCGGCTCGCCCTCACTTGCCACCAGCCCACCTTCGGGCGGGCGTCCCAAAACCCTCGTATGTAAGCCGCCTCGGTGTGCAGCCGCTTTGTGTGATCGCGGTATGCCCGGCATGCAAAGTTGGCGCGGGCATGCTCGCAAAACTCGAGCGCGGCTCCGAGCAGTCGGGCGGCTCGTTCAGGTCCGGCGGTCTAGGGCCCGGTTGCGGGCTCCTTGCGTGCCCTGCTGGGCTGCACGCGCTTTGGCTCGCCCGCCTGCTTGCGGTAGTGCGGCGGCCAGGGTGCGTCGCCGAGTCCCTGCTCCTCGTCGCGCCGGGACTGCTCCAGCAGCAAGCGCAGAGATCCGGCGTGCGCGTCGATCTCGGCGCTCGGGTCGCCGCGTTCGCGGACGCGGGCGGCAACGGTGTCGAGCCGCAGCTCGGCCGGCTCGACATCCGCTACCTCGTCCCAGTCAAGCGGCGTCGAGACGCGCGCGTCCGGGGTCGGGCGGACGCTGTAGGCCGACGCGACCGTGCGGTCGCGTGCGTTCTGGTTGTAGTCGACGAACACGCCGTGGCGCTCCTCCTTCCACCACTTCGTGGTCGCCAGCTGCGGCGCGCGGCGCTCGACTTCCCGCGCGAGCGCGAGCGCGGCGCGGCGAACCTCGATGAAGTCGTGCTCGGCCGCGATCCGAACGTTGACGTGGATCCCGCGCGAGCCGCTGGTCTTCGGAAAGCCGGTCAGCCCGAAGTCGCGCAGCGCGTCGCCGACCACGAGCGCGACGCGCCGGACGTCGTCGAAGCTCGCCTCGAGAGTTGGGTCGAGATCGACTCGCAACTCGTCGGGGTGGTCGAGATCGCTGATCCGGACCTGCCACGGGTTCCAGTCGATCACGCCCAGGTTGACGCCCCACACGAGGTGCGCCGCGTCGTTGGGCAGCAGTTCGCGTGCCGACCGGCCGCTGGGAAAGGTGACGGTCGCCGTCTGCAGCCAGGCTGGCGCGGAGTCAGGGATGCGCTTTTGGAAGAACGGCTCGCCGGCGGCGCCGTCGACGTAACGCTTGAGCACGGTCGGGCGGTCGCGCAGTTGATTGATCACCGGCCCCGCGAGCTCCAGGTAGTAGTTGACCAGGTCGAGCTTCGTGTGCCCCCGCTCAGGGAAGAACACCTTCGCCGGATTGGAGATGCGGACCTCGGTTCCGGCCGCCTCGATGATCGCGTAGTCGGGCATCCGCTCGGCACAGGATGACCGATCGCGGCGGGGCATACTGCGGCGATGCCCGCGGTTGGCGCCGTCGCCGGGGTGCCGACGACGATCCTCGTCGCGCCCGACTCGTTCAAAGGGACGCTCAGCTCGCTGGAGGTGGCGACCGCGATCGCCGCAGGGCTGCAGGCGGGCGGCTGGGAGGTGGACCGCTGTCCGGTCGCCGACGGCGGCGAGGGGACGCTCGCGGCGCTGGTCCCCGCGCTGTCGCTGGAGCTTTGCGATGCCGTGGCCGCCGATCCCCTCGGGCGCGCGATCGAGGCGCCGTTCGGGCTCGCCGGCGAGGTGGCCGTGGTCGAGACGGCCGCGGCGAGCGGCCTGGCGCTGGTCGCCGAGCACGAACGCGATCCGATCGCGGCGAGCACGTTCGGCACCGGCGAGCTGATCGCCACGGCGCTCGACGCCGGCGCGAGGACCGTCTATCTCGGGGTCGGTGGCAGCGCGACGACCGACGGCGGGGCCGGCGCGGTCCGGGCGATCCGCGAGCGCGGCGGCCTGCGCGGCGCGCGGCTCGTCGTCCTGTGCGACGTGCGGACGCCGTATGAGCAGGCCGCGCGCGTGTTCGGGCCCCAGAAGGGGGCCGACGAGGCACAGGTGAGGCGGCTGACCGAGCGCCTGCACGCGCTCGCTTGCGAGTTTGAGCGCGATCCGCGTGGGGTCGCGATGACCGGCGCCGCGGGTGGCCTGTCGGGCGGGCTGTGGGCGGCGCTCGGGGCGCAGCTGACGCCGGGCGCCGCGTTCGTGCTCGATGCGGTGCAGTTCGACCGCCGGATGCGGGCCGCGCGCGCGGTCGTCACCGGCGAGGGCAAGCTCGACCACCAGAGCCTCGCGGGCAAGCTCGTGTCGGAGATCGCGACGCGCGCGCGCCAGGCGGGCGTGCCGTGTCACGCGATCGTCGGCCGGCGCGAGCTGGACTCGTTCGGGGCGCGGATCCTCGACCTGCAGGCGGTGATCGAGGCGAGCACGCTGGATCAGATCGAGGCGGCGGGCCGGCGACTTGCGGAGCTGGCGTAGCGGGTCGCGCGCTCGCGAGCTGGCGCCGGATCGCCGAGTACCCGGACCGGACGGCGATACACGGCGCCACCCGCGCCCGCCCGCGGGGCAGAGCCCAGCAATATCGATCAGTGAGCGAACGCCTTGCGCTGCTCCCCCGGGATCGGCGCGGTCAGCTTCTGCAGGAAGGTGGTCTCCTCGCGGAGGCCCTCGAGCAGCCGGTCGGCCATCTCGAAGTTCATCCCGGCCCGAACCACGATCCGCAGCACGCTCAGATCCTGGCGGTTCTCGGGGAACGTGTACGCCGGCACGAGCCAGCCCCGCTGGCGCAACCGGTCCGAGACGTCGAACACGGTGTAGTTCTCGATCTCCGGCGCGAGCGTGAACGCGAACACCGGCAGGTCGCGGCCGTCGGACAGCAGCCGGTAGGGCCCGAGCTTCGCGATTGAGTCCGCGATGAAGCGGGCGACGTCCTGGGCTGCTCCGATCACGCGACGGTAGCCCTCGCGGCCGAGGCTGGCGAACATCAGGTACTGCGCGATGACCTCGGCGCCGGGACGCGAGAAGTTCAGCGCGAACGTCGGCATGTTGCCGCCGAGGTAGTTGACGTTGAAGATCAGATCATCGGGCAGCGCCTCCTTGACGCGCCAGATCGCCCACCCGACGCCGGGATACACGAGCCCGTACTTGTGGCCGGAAGCGTTGATCGACTGCACCCGCTTGATCCTGAAGTCCCATTCGAGCTCGGGCGCCATGAACGGCGCCACGAACCCGCCCGAGGCGGCGTCGACGTGCAGTGGGATGTCCAAGCCGCGCTGCGCCTGCAACTGGTCGAGCGCCTGCGCGATCTCCTTCACCGGCTCGTAGCTGCCGTCGAACGTCGAGCCGAGGATCGCGACCACGCCGATCGTGTTCTCGTCGCAGTGCGTCACCGCCACGTCGGCCGTCAGGTGATAGCGCTCGCCCTCCATCGGCACCAGTCGCGGCTCGACGTCCCAGTAGCGGCAGAACTTCTCCCAGCACACCTGGACGTTGGCCCCCATCACGAGGTTCGGGCGATCGGTCGGCTTGCCGGCGGCGCGCATCCGCTCGCGCCAGCGCCACTTCAGCGCCAGCCCCGCCAGCATCGCCGCCTCGCTGGAGCCGGTTGTCGAGCAGCCCGTCGCCTGCTCATGCTCGGGAGAGTTCCACAGGTCCGCGAGGATCGAGACGCAGCGGACCTCGAGCTCGGCGGTCTGTGGATACTCGTCCTTGTCGATCATGTTCTTGTTCGCGGTGTCGGCCATCAGCCGGGCCGCGGTCGACGGCATCCACGTCGTCACGAACGTCGCCAGGTTGAGACGCGCCTGCCCGTCGAGCAGCAGGTCGCTGGAAATCAGCTCGTACGCGTTGTCGATGCTCATCCCGTGCTCGGCGAGCTCGTGGCAGGGCAGGCGCAGCTGCGGGCCGGGGTGGTGCACCGGAGCTGCGTGCGGGCGGTGGTGGGACGGGCACGCTGCCTGCTGGATGAGCGCCATCTGGGTCTCCTTCGTCGGGTTGCGCTGGATGATCGCGCAGCGTGGCGCGGCGATCAGTCGACCTTCGACCCGATTGCGATCAACCGTGGTCCGTCGCGTCACCGTCGACGGCCGCTGCATTGGCGCGACGCAGGACGAGCATCGAGCGCGGCCCGACGGTCACACGCGTGCCGGCGCGGCAGCTGCGCCTGCGGCTGGTCGCGTCGGTGTTGATCTCGACCGACCAGCGGGCGTCGCCGAGCTCCCGCGCCGCGGTGAACTTCAGCGGCTCGTAGTGGGCGTTGAAGAAGATCAGAAACGAGTTGCCCTCGATCCGGTTGCCGTCGCGATCGTGGGTCGGGATCTCCTCGCCGTTGAGGAACACCGCCAGCGCTGCGCCGTGTTGCCCCCAATCCTCCTCGGTCATCCGCTGGCCGTCCGGGCGCAACCAGGCCACGTCGGGCAAGCCCGAGCCGTTGCTCGCTTCGCCGGACAGGAAGTCGCGCCGGCGAAACACCGGCTCGCGCTGGCGCAGCTCGATCAGCCGCGCGGCGAACTCGCGCAGCTCGCCGTCGGCGGTTGACCAGTCATACCAAGACAGCTCGTTGTCCTGACACCAGGCGTTGTTGTTGCCCTGCTGGGTCCGGCCGAGCTCGTCGCCGCCGAGCAGCATCGGCACGCCCTGCGAGAGCAGCAATGTGGTCAGCAGGTTGCGTTGCTGGCGAGCCCTGAGCGCGTTGACGTCCTGATCTTCGGTCGGGCCCTCGACGCCGCAGTTCCAGGATCGGTTGCCGTTGGTTCCGTCCTGGTTGTCCTCGAGGTTGGCCTCGTTGTGCTTGTCGTTGTAAGCGACCAGGTCGGCGAGCGTGAAACCGTCGTGAGCAGTGACGAAGTTGATCGACGCGACCGGCCGCCGGCCGTCACTTTGATACAGGTCCGCCGACCCGGCGAAGCGCTGCGCGAAGGCGCCGATCGTGCTCTCGCCGCGCCAGAAGTCACGTACGCAATCTCGGTACTCGCCGTTCCACTCGGTCCACAGAATCGGGAAGTTGCCGACCTGATAGCCGCCCGGCCCGACGTCCCACGGCTCGGCGATCAGCTTGACCTGGGACAGGAACGGGTCCTGGTGGATCACGTCGAAGAACGACGACAGGCGATCGACGTCATACAACTCGCGCGCCAGCGTTGCGGCCAGATCGAAGCGAAACCCGTCGACGTGACACTCGAGTGTGAAATAGCGCAACGAGTCCATGATCAACCGCAGCACGGCCGGGTTGACCGTGTTGAGGCTGTTGCCGGTGCCGGTGAAGTCCATGTAGTAACGCGGGTCCTCGGGGCTCAGGCGGTAGAAGCCCGGGTTGTCGATGCCCTTGAACGACAGCATCGGCCCGAGGTGGTTGCCCTCGGCGGTGTGGTTGAAGACGACATCGAGGATCACCTCGATCCCGGCGCCATGCAGTGCCTTGACCATCGCCTTGAATTCGCGGACCTGCTCACCGCGGGTCCCGGCGGAGCTGTACGCGGCGTGGGGGGCGAAGTAGCCGATCGAGCTGTAGCCCCAGTAGTTCGACAGGCCCTTATCGGCGAGGAAGCTCTCGTCGGCGATGTGATGGACCGGCATCAATTCGACCGCGGTCACGCCCAAGCCGAGCAGATGCTCGATCGCCGGCTCGCTCGCCAGGCCCGCGTACGTGCCGCGCAAGTGCTCGGGAATGTCGGGATGGCGCATCGTGAACCCCTTGACATGGGTCTCGTAGATCACGGTCCTGCTCCAGCGCGTGCCGAGCAGCCGGTCATCGCCCCAATCGAACTCGGGATCGATCACGACGCTGTGCGGCATCGCCGCGGCGTCGTCGCTGTCGTCGATGCGCAGGTCGGCATTGTCGCCGCCGCTCGGGCAGTAGGGCAGCGTGTTCGCCGCGCGCCAGTCGATCGGGCCGTCGATCGCCTTCGCGTATGGATCGATCAGCAGCTTGGACGAGTTGAAGCGCAGCCCGTGCTCGGGCGCATACGGACCGTGCACGCGGTAGCCGTAGCGCTGGCCCGGGCCGACGCCGGGCACGTATGCATGCCACTGGTGGGCCGTCTGGTCGCGCACGTCGATGCGCCGCTCGTGGCCGGCATCGTCGAACAGGCACAGCTCGACTCGCTCGGCGTGCTCGGAGAACAGCGAGAAGTTCGTTCCGTCCCGGTCCCATGTGGCACCCTGCGGAAACGGCCGTCCAGGCCTGATATCGCTCATCGGTCAGAGGCTCCCTTTGCACTGAGAAGCGGACAACACAGCCCTGGCGCGCCCAGGCACTGATACCCGTCCCGGTCACTCGCAAACGCGTCGAGGCTCGGGCGCCAGTGCCGCGGCGCAGGCTACTACGGTTGGCGAGGTGCTCGCTCAGTCCGAAGGCGCCGAACGCCGGCTGCTGCTGGTGGTCGGCGCCGTGATGTTCGTCGACACGATGTTCTATGCGGCGATCGCGCCGCTGCTGCCGACCCTCACTCGGCAGTTGGCGCTGTCGAAGCTGGCCGCGGGGGTGATGACCGCGAGCTATCCGGCGGGGACGCTGATCGGCGCGCTTCCCGGCGGCGTGCTCGCCGTGCGCGTGGGACCCAAGCAAGCCGTTTACCTCGGGCTGGCGCTGCTGGCCTGCTCGACGCTGGCGTTCGGGCTGCTGCACCCCGCCGGCGCACTGGACGCGGCGCGGCTGGTCGAGGGGGTCGGCGGGGCGTGCTCATGGGCCGGAGGGCTCGCCTGGATCATCGCGCAGGCGCCGGCGCAGCGGCGCGGAGCGCTGATGGGTGGCGCGATGGGCGCTGCGATCGGCGGCGCGCTGCTGGGACCGGTGATCGGCACGAGCGCGGTTGCATTCGGCCGCGCGCCCGCATTCGGCGCAGTGGTCATCGTGGCGCTCGCGCTGATCGCCGCCGCTGCGCGGCTGGAGTCGCTGACTGCCACCTCCGGGCAGGGGCTGCGCGAGCTGCGGGCCGCTTGCCGCAACCGGCGCGTCGGTGTCGCGATGTGGCTTGTCGCGCTGCCGGCGATCGCATCCGGGGCGCTCAACGTGCTTGGCCCGCTGCGGCTGCATCGATTGGGCGCCGGCGCGGTGGCGATCGGCGGCGTCTATCTCGCCGCGACCGCGGTCGAAGCAGCGATCAGCCCGGCCGTCGGCAGGCTTTCCGATCGCCGCGGGCGGATCGTGCCGTTGCGATTCGGGCTCGCGGCTGCGACCGCCGTGCTGCTGTGCTTCACGCTTGCCGGCACGCCGCTGCTGCTGGCGGGCGTGATCGTGGCGATCGTCGCGGCGCTCGGCGTGTTCTGGGCGCCGGCGATGGCGATGCTGTCCGACGCGGCCGCGGCACACGGACTGGAGCAGGGACTGGCGGCGGCACTGATCAACCTCGCCTGGGCGGGCGGGCAGGTCCTCGGCGCCGGCGCCGGCGGCGCCGTCGCCAAGGCCCACGGCGACGCGCCGGTGATCTTCGTGCTCGCGGTGCTATGCGCGCTCACGCTGGTCGCGCTCGGTCGACTTTGATCCGCGGTTGCCGAACGGGGTTTGACAGAACCAGAGGTTTTGTATACAACGGCCCTCGATCACGATCGATCGGAGAGAGCAGGCCGTGGCGAGCTCGACCACTACTAGGGTGCGTATCGACGAGTTGTTCGTCCGCTGGCAGCGGGATCGCGAGCCCCGAGCCGGGGACGCGCTCGTCGCGCAGTTCCTGCCGCTGGCGCGCGCGCTCGCGCGCCGCTACGCCGGGCGCGAGACGCTCGACGATCTCGTGCAGGTCGCCAGCGTCGGGCTGCTCAAGGCGATCGATCGCTTCGACCCCGATCGCGGGCTGGCGTTCACGACGTTCGCGGTGCCGACGATCCTAGGCGAGCTCAAGCGCCACTTTCGCGATACCGGATGGTTCGTGCACGTGCCTCGCGGGATGCAGAACCTCGTGCTGCAAGTCAAGGCGGCCGAGCAGCAGTGCAGCGCCCAAACCGGGCGCTCGCCCACGCCCCAGCAGCTCGCCCAGTACCTCGAGGTCAGCCTCGAGGAGGTAACCGACGCGCTCGAGGCGGCGCGGGCCAACCTGTCGGCTTCGCTGGATGCGATCCTCGACGATGCCGAGTGGGGCGGCTTGACGCTTGCCGAGACGCTCGGCCGCGACGACGAGCGCTACGAGCAGGTCGACTGCGCGCTGACGATCAGGGCTGCCGCCCGCGACCTGTCTGCGATCGAGCGCCTCGTGCTCGCCCGCTACTTCGTGCAGGAGCAGACTCAGGCGCAGATCGGCACCGAGCTCGGCGTGTCGCAGATGCAGGTGTCGCGGATCCTGCGCCGGACGATCGTGCGCCTCCAAGAGCTGACGGGGCAGCTTTCATAGCGCGCGTCCCGCCGGGGGCTGGCAGCCGATCTCGATCAGGTGGCGGGCGAAGGCGAGTCGATCGCGGTCGGGGTGAAAGGGGTCGTTGCCGTCGCGCAGCAGGGCGCTGACGCGATCGAGGTCGAACAGCAGCGCGAGCTTGCCGGGCGGATCGTCCCACTCGCCCGAGTCATACCGATCGGTCCACGCCGCGAGCGCGGCCAGCGCCTCGACCTGCACCTGGTCCTCCCACCAGCCCGAGCGGACCGCGAGCCGGTAGCGCCCACGCAGCATGCACACGTCGCTCCAGAGCTGCTCGAACCACAACCACCGCTCCCGTGGGTACAGGCCGGTCGGGCTCATCGGCCAGCGACCACCTTCGCCGTCACCGCGGCGTAGCGCATCCCAGCGTCCCTCGCCGGGCTCAGGCCAGGTCATCGCGAGGCCGCCAATCGCCGCAGGCGCCGGTCCTCGAACCACATCCGCAGCGTCAGCTCGGTGGGAGGGATGCGACCGTAGAGCAGCAGCGCGTCGCCGGCCGGCATCTGGCGCAGCGCCTCCGGGGCAACCAGCGGCCGGCGCCGGGTCGCGGTCGACCGGCTCGTGCCGCCGCTGCCCGTCGTGCGCGTGCGGTCCAGCGCCTCCTCTTCACCGACCAGGCCCGCGAAGTAACGCAGCGTCTCGAGGTCGGCCACCCCGGGCAGCAGCATCCGCGCGCGGTGGCTGTTGACGACCGTCTCGGCCTGCTGACCGTAGCGGCTGCGCGCCTGCGCGAGGTCGTGAAAGATCGAGACGAGCTGGATGTTGTGGCTGGGGGCAGTCGAGGCGATCTCGGCGAGGTTGGGCAGCGGCGCGACGTTGCCGGCCTCGTCCAAGCACAACAGCAGCGGCCGGTCCAGCCGGCCGCCGGCGAGCGTCGCGCGCTCGTAGGCGCGATCGACGATCCCCGACAGCAACGCGAGGAAGATCGGCCGCAGCAGCTTGGACGCCTTGGCGTCGCCGATCAGGTACAGCGTCGCGCCCTCGTCGAGCAGCAGATCGGGGGTGATCTCGCATGCGCTCGCGGAGCGGGCCACGCGGGCGAAGCGGTACGCGCGCAGCAGCGCTTGCGCGGTCGCCTCGATCGAGGACCGGGTGCGGTCCGCCTGTGCCTCGAACGCTCGCACCGCGTCATAGGCCGCGTGGGCGCCGGCCAGCGCCTGCTCGTCGCCGCGATCCGCCAGCCGGCTGAGGGTCTCGTGCAGCTCGCGGGCGCCGTGGCCGTAGCACCAGCGCACGACGCTCTCGATCCCCGCGCCGCCGGCGGCCGCGGCATACAGCAGCGGCGCCAGACGCTGCTCGGCGGCGATCGCCCAGAAGTCGCCGCCCTCGACCCCGCGCTGGTCGAGCTCGCCCGAGGCAGCGAGGCGCCACGCCACCTCGAGCGCCCCGTCCCACGTGCCGGCGCCGTGCAACGGCGACCAGGTGTGCGCGGCGACGCCGGCGAGCTCGAACGGGTCGAACACGAACACCGGCCCGAGCGCTCGCCGGCGGGCGATCGTGGCGGCGAGCAGATCGGTCTTGATCGACGACGCGACGGCGGGGCCGCTCCACTCCAGCAGCGCCGGAACCGCTAGACCGGCAGACTTGCCCGACTGCGGCGGGCCGAACGCGACCAGCGCGTGGCGCTGTTCGGCGTACAGCAGGCGTCCCCGATGGCGGCCGAGCACCAGCCTGCCGGTGCCCGCGCCGGCCCGCGCGCCGTCGCGGGCGCAACGCAATGGCCTGCGCAGCGCTCGCAGCTCGTGCGCGCCGGCCCAGCGAGCGCCGGGACGACGCCGGCCGGCGGTCGCGCGCGACCACATCCGGCTCGCCAGCGCAGACAGCGCGGCCAGCACGGCGGCGATCAGCGCCAGCGCCGCATAGAAGCCGACCGGCCCGGGCAACCGTGAGCGGGCGCTCACCGGCCATGCCCGTGCCGGGTCGAGCACGTGGTCGGGCAGCGCAATCACGACGTCGAGCAGCTGGCCGGCGCCGGTCCGGGGCCAGCCGCCGCCGAACACGGTGCCGGCGACGCCGCCCCACAGCCACAGCAGCGCGACGATCGCGGTCGCCGAGCCGACCGCGACGAGCGCCACGAAGTCTGAGACCGTGCCGCCGCGCTCACCGCTCATGCTCTCGCGCCCCGCTCGTCGGAGATCCGCATGCCGGTGTCGGTGTTCGTCAGCTGCGCCTCGTAGCGCGACCGGTAGTGCTGCACGACGAACGACCGCGAGCCCACCCGCCACAATGCCTGACCCGGCGACAGCATCGCGATCAGGCGCGCTTCGCTCGCTGACAGGCCCAACAAAGTCCGCGTCAGCGGAACCTGGCTCTCGTCCTGGTGGTAGACGATCCGGGTCGACGCATCAGCCACCAGCCCCTCGGCGATTCGCGCCGCACGCGAGCCGGCATCGCCCGCGGCCTGCAGGTCGGCGAGCTTGTGCAGCACGACCAGGTTCATCACCCCGAACTGGCGAGCAAGCTTGAAGTTCGACTGAAACCACTCGCCGAGCCCGGTGTGCTGGACGATCTTCCACGACTCGTCGGCGACGTTGATCAGTCGCTCACGGCCCGGGCGCTGGGCCATCCGCGCGAGCAGGGCGCTCATCCAGGCGCTCGCGCACGCCATCAGGATGCCGACCGCGGGCGAGTCCCTGACCGCGTGCAGGTCGAGCACGAGCAGCTTCGCGTCGAGGTCCAGGCCCGGCGTCGTCGGCCCGTCGAACATCCCTCGCAAAGGTCCCTCGCACAGGTCCTGCAATGCCAGCGCGGCGCGGCGCACGTCGGCTGCGAGGCGCTGCGGCGTCGTGCGCAGCCGCTGCGCGATGTCCGCAGAGGGATCGAACAGGACCGTCGCGATCGCCGGCAGCGTCGGCTCGGCGGCGCTGCTCGCGCGCACGGTGCGCAGCGCCTCGCGCAGCGCGGCCGCCTCGATCTGGGTCAGCGCCCCGCCCACGGCGGTGACGGTCACCGCGCGCAGCAGCTCGAGCTGGGCGTGCTCCTCGGGTCGCGACGCGAGCGGGTTGAGCCGCACGCCGCCTCCCGGCACGAGCGAGATCGGAGTCACGCCGGCGGCCTCGCACAGCGGGCCGTATTCGCGCTTGACGTCGAGCACGAACGCTCGCCGGCCGAACAGCAGCATTCGCCACAGCAGCGTCTTGACCAGCGCGCTCTTGCCCTGGCCGAGCTTGCCGAGCACGATCACGTTGGGGTCGTCGAGCGCGCCGTCGCCGTACAGGACCCACGGGTCGTAGCAGAACGCGGCACCGCCGGAGTCCCGTCCGATCAACGCCCCGCGACCGCCGAGGCTTCCCGGCGCGATGAACGGATAGATCGCCTGGGCGTGGCGAGTGGTGGACCGGTGCGCCGGCCGCTCGACGCTGCGCAGGCTCATGCTCGTCTCCCGGCGCGCCGGCAAGCCGCGATCGGAGTCATCTCAACCCCCGGCACAGCGGCAGCGTGAACGTGAACGCATCGGCCTGTTGGCCGTACATGCGATGCAACTCCAGCCGTGCGCGGGCCGCGTGCTCGAGCACCTCGGCGCTCGCCCGGCGCAAGTCGTCGCGGTCCCTGCCCGAGACCGTCACGAAGCCCGCGAGCCGGACCTCGCTGTGCCCGGCGGCAAGCTCCGCCTCGCGGCGGATCGTCGCGTCCTGAGCCTGGCGCTGACGGGCGGTCTCGGACTGACCACAGCGCCGGCGCAGGCTGCTGTCGGCGTGGTCGCGCGTGATCGCGGCCTCGACCTCGCGCGTCGAGCGGTCGGGCGGGATCGGATCGAACGTGACCGCAACCGTGCGAACCGCGCTCGATCGCCCCAGCAGCGACTCCATGAACATCGGCGAGACGTCGATTCGCGGCCAGCCGCCGATCCAATACGTGGCGTGCACGGCGCCGTCGCTGCGGTAGTGATCCCACAGCTCGGTCGCGCCGAGCGGCCACGCATTCGCCGCCGCCAGTCCGTCGCGCTCGGGGTCGGCGACCTGCAGCGCGGCCAGCTCCGCGCGCGCGTAGGGATCGAACGCGGTGCGCAGCGCCCGCGCGAGCTGCCCGGGGCTGAGCGCTCCGCGCACGACCACCTGCGCTGCCTCGAGCCCTTGCGCGACCCGCTCGGTCTCCGCGATCAGCGCGCGCGTCGCGGCGTCCCGGCCCCGCTCGCGCACGCGGCGGGCGTCGACCTGGAGCGCGATCAGGATCTCGTGCTCCTGCGCGACGCTGGCGCTGGTCCCGATCAGCTCCAGGTAGGACTCGATCATCGGCGTCCCGCGCAGCGGCACAGCCGGATCGCGTTCGGAGTGAAGCCACCGCGCAAGCTCGTCTCCCTGCGCCGGCGCGGTTCGCTCGATCCACTGCAGCCGCCGGATTGCCGTGCTCGCGGCACCCGACAGCACCAGGCCCCACCGCGCGAGTCGGCGTTCCTGCGCCTCGGGATCCAGCAGCGAGAACGACACCACCCGGCAGGCGATTACCGCGGTCAACAAGCGCCCGCGCTGCTCTGACAGCAGTCCGACCGGACGATCTCGGTAGTCGGCGGCGACGATCCGCACGCCTGCCAGCGACCTGGGCGGGCAGGGCTCGGGCTCCTCGAGCGCCGCCGGGTGCGGCGCGGCCGGCCGGCGCAGCCTTGCTCCGTGCGCCGGCAGGGTCGAGCGGAAGCGCGTCAGCCCGCGCGCGCGCCTGAGCGTGAACGAGGCGGCGATCGGCGCCCACTCCTGCGCCGTGCGGCTGCCGACAGGGGCGACCGTCAGCGCCACCGAGCCGGCAAACCACACGACGGCGAGCAGCGCTCCGAACGCGCTCGGCGCACGGTCGAGGGTCAGGATCGCGAGCAGCGCGCCGGCCATCAGCAGGCCGGCCTGGCCGGCGCGCACCGGGCCGAGGATCCCGCGCCGCTCCAGCGGCCCGAACCTGTACATGAGCCGCGAGTCGCTCACAGCCGTCCGTCCGTGGGTCGATCTTCATCCGAGGAGTCCGCGTTGCCGGCGTCGCGGCTGACGTCGTCGGCTGGGTCGCCTCCGTCGAGGCCGATGTCGTCGGCTGCGTCGACTCCGTTGAGGCTGACGTCGTCGGCGGGCGGCCACGGGGGCTGTGGCGGGTGCTCACGGTCAAACGGGTAGGTGAACGGTCGCCACTCCCCGTCCTGTGCCTGCCACATCGGGCCCCAATCACGGAAGCGCTCGCGCCGGCCGGTTGGGTCGCTGTCGTCGGGTGCGTCGCCGGCGGTTGGGTTGCCGGCGGTTGGGTTGCCGGCGGTTGGGTTGCCGGCGGTTGGTCCGCGGTCACCCGGGGCGCCGGCACCCGGGGCGCCGCCGGGTTGGCCGGGGTGCTCGTCTGGCGGTTCGCTGCGCGAGCCGGCGATCGTGGCGTGCTCGGCGAGCAGCCCCTGCAGGCCACCGGGGTCGGACTCGGCGTCTGCCGTCGGCGTCGCCTCGGCTTGGCGACGCATCCCGGATGCCAGCTCGGCCGCCCAGCCGTCGACGGAGCGCTCGTCTGCCCATTCGGCCCCCGCCGCAGCCGCGTGCGCGGACTGGCGGATACCCCGCCCTTCCCCGCGCAGCGACCCGGCAGCGCCGCTGGCGAGCTCGGCCAGCGGCACGAGACGGAGCATCGCCCATGGGGCGAACGTGGCCATCAGCAGCAGTACGACGCCGGCCAACGCGCCGGTGATGCTGTGCCCGGCGCTGTGGCTGAGCGCCGCGCCGCCAAGCGCGAGCACCGCAACGATCGCGAACTTCGACAGGATCAACGCGACGAGCAACTCGACCGCCCGTACCGCCCACACCCGCCGGGCCGGCCACACGAGCGCGGCGAACACGAGCGGGAGCATGAGGACGATCACGTACACGGCCGCCTCGCGCATCAGCAGCTCGAGCCACAGCACCAGTGCCCCCGCCGCCGTGAACAAGCCGACGAGGAACGCCAAGAAGGGCGACCCGGACAGAAGCGTAAGCGCGCCGAGGGCCACCCCCGACTCGGCCAGGAAGTGCGTGCCCGCATCGCCCGCGGCCGAGCTGACAACCGCGGACATCTGATCGGAGGCGGACAGCAACAGCATCGTGACCGGGGCGGCGATGCTCACGGCCAGCAACGACAGCGGCAGGTATCCGAGCGCCGCGCGGGCCAACAGCGCGAGATCGGAGTGCAGCAGCGCCTGCACGGCGGCGGCGAACAGGAACGGGAGCGTGAGCACGGCGGCGATCGCCGCGATTCGCCAGTACGCCGACGAGAACCACGTGCTCTGCAGCTGCGGGGCAGTCGTGTCCGACAGCACCTTTGCGGTCTCGTGCAGCGCAAACGTCGCGCCGCCGAGCACCCACGCTCCGATCGCCGCGAGGCCGAGGGCGGTCGACGCGGTCGACGCGGTCGACGCGGTCGACGGCGCCGGCGCCCCTGAGCCGCCGACCCCGAGCACCGTCTTGGCCGCGCCGACGAGATGCCCGCCCAACGCCTTCTTGCCGGCACTGACGATCGTGCCGGCGTGCGTCGCCGCCGTGCACGCCTTACCAGCGAGCCCACTGAACAGGCCCGCGGCGCCGCACACGTCCAGCGCCTGCGCGCCTGCCGCGGCTGGTCCGAGCGCGCACGCTGCGGTTGCAAGTGCGACCGTCACCGTTCTTAGCTTCCGGCCGGTGCTCGTCAATGTGCCGTCGTCCCGAGGCGCTCGAAGAAGTTCACGAGGCCGGGCGCCGCCCCGACGATGAGCGCCGATGCGGCTGAGATCAGCGCCGCCATCCGGCCCCGCGCCGCGTACTGGTGGTTGTGCGTGTGGGAGGCGACAGCCCACAGCGCAGCCCCGATGAACGCGCCGAGCAGCGCGATCGCCAGCGCCCACGCCTCCGCCCCGTTGACGAGCTGCTGCAGCACGTTGCTGCCGGGCAAGCCGGTCAGATCTGGCGTGGCGCTCACTGTCGCGAGTACTGATGTCACGTCGGTGACCTCCTGAGTCGAATTGAGTCTAAGAGAACCTAGCAAGTGCCGACGACAGTTGC
>JBEKRJ010000032.1:0-15745 GCA_049518835.1 Solirubrobacteraceae bacterium | reverse complement strand
CGCTCACCGCCCGGCTCACCGCGCCCGCTCACCGCGCCCACCGACTGCGCCCACCGACTGCGCCCGCCGACTGCGCCCGCCCACCGCGGGCGGCGCGACCAAACCGCCGATCAGGAGCCGAGCAGCTTGCGCGCCTCGCCGAGCACGCGCGGCTCCAGCAGCTTGCCGCAGAACAGGCTGAAATGGATCCCGTCGAAACGGCACAGCTGACCGTCGACGTTGGCGTCGTAGTGATTGCCGGGCGAGACGGTCTGATCGAGGTCGAGCACCTGTACGGTGCCCGGGTGGCGCCGCGCCTCCGCGCTCAGCATCGAGTTGATCAGCGCATGCCGCGCCGGCGATGCCGCGGGTGCCGGCGAGCCGTTCGGGAGGTCCGGCGGATGCGTGTAGGGAACCGACAGGAACAGGATCTTCACGCCGCCGCGTCCGAGCACGCGAACGTAGCTGTCGATTTGCCTCTGGACATAGGCGTCGAACGCGCGCTGGCCCAGGTGCACGACCTTGCCGTTGACGCGCCAGTCGAACTGATCGCGGTAGCCGAGCTCGATCACCACCTCCTGCGCATGCGTGGCGCGTTCGATCGCCGCCCAGTGCGCCAGCGCGTTCGGGCACCCTGGCGACTGGTCCTGCCACTGGCCGCTGACGTTGAGCTGCCCTTCGGTGGTGAACGCGCAGCCGAGGATCGCTGCGTCGGTCAGCTGCACCCCGTAGCGCTGCTCGTCGCCGAGCATCGGGACCCCGAGCGTGAACGCAAGCGAGTCCCCGATCAGCAGGACGCGCTTGGGCGGGCAGGTGTCAAACGTCGTCGTGCTCGACCCGCTCCAGGTCAGCCGATGCGCGCCCAGCGACGCGTACTCGAATTGCGCCTGCTTGGCGGGGGCGACCGGCGACTGCCCGTAGTCAGAGGCGTCGGTGAGCGTCACCTCGCACGCCGGGCCCTGGCCGCGCAGCTTCGGCGACGGCTGCGGCAGCGTCGCGGCCGCCGGCACCCCGTCCGGGAGCGCGCTCGCCGCGGCCCCCATCAGCAGCGCCGCGACGGCACCACCCGCGGCCAGCGGCGCGAGCCCGCGCACCAGCCATGCCGGCGGCGTGCGCCGCCGGATCGGCTGCTCGACCGCGAAGAACGAGACCATGCTGACGAGCAGCGTCGCGCTCAGCCGCACCACGAGCAGAATCGTGCCGTCGACGCCGGTCGAGCTCGCCGTCAGCCATTGAAACAGCGGGAAGTGCCACAGGTACAGGCCGTAGGAGATCTTGCCCAGGCCCCGTAGGGGCGCCGCGCCAAGCATCCGCGCGGCGGGGGACGACGGCGCCGCCACGGCCGCGACGATCACGATCGCAACCGCGCCGTCGAGCGCTGCCAGCCCGTAGGGGTACAGCCACGACTGCGAGCCGTCGACCGCGCGCAGCGCAGCCACGACGGCGGCCAGCGCGAGCACCGAGCCGCACGCGAGCAGCAACGCCCGGACCTGGCGCGACCGCGCGTGCGCCGCACCCGGCTCGCGAGACTGGTCCTGCAGTGACGTCGGCTGGCGCGACGCCGGCCCGGGGAGCGCTCGGCGCAGGCGCTCGGCGCGCTGGCGAATCAACGCCAACGCGATCGCCACCGACGCGCCGATCAGCAGCCCCGACGCTCGCGTGTCGGTCCCGTAGTAGACGCGATCGAGGCCGGCGCCGCCGTCGTACAGGCGCGCCATCTGGACCATCGACGCGAGCTCCCCGATCACGCTGAGGCCGAGCAGCGCGTGCAGCGAGCCGTCGCGCATCCGCCCCCCGAGCCGCCGTGACAGCGCCAGCACGCCGAGCGCCAGGATCGGCCAGACGACGTAGAACTGCTCCTCGATCGCCAGCGACCAGGTGTGCTGCAGCGGGGACACCGGCCCGCTGGCCGCAAAGTAGTTGCTGTGCGCCGCGATCTGATGCCAGTTGCCGTAGTAGAGCAGCGTCGCGACCCCGTCGCCCTTCAGCCCGGGGATCGCCTGCGTGGAGCCGGCAACCGCGTAGTGGGCGTACCGCGAGCGTAAAGAGCCTTGCATGATCTTAACAATGCATCGCCGGCGTCAGCTCCCGGACACGGCCGCCCGGCACGCGGCCGCAGCGGGCTGGCGACCTGCGCCGGGGCCGCTGGAGGCAATCCGCGCCGGACGAGTGATGCACCTCGACTCGTCGGCTGTCAAGCACGACATGCGCGGCGTCGATCCGGTGATATGTCCGGATTTTCGGCGCGCCATGCTGCCGCGTCCGCGCTGCGCCGCGGGCCACTGCGGCTGCGCGGCGGCTCGCGCAACGGGGGCTCCGGGCGCACCGAGCGCGCCGATCAGCTGACCGGGCTCGCGAATCGCGCGGCGATGCTGGCACACATCGAGCGCGCCCTGGGCCGCTCCCGGCCGGTGTGCGTGATGTACGTCGACCTCGACGACTTCAAGCTCGTCAACGACACGCTCGGTCATGCCGCCGGCGACGAGTTGCTCTGCCACGTCGCGGCGGCGATGCAGCGCCAGGCGCAAGCCGGCGACTTGGTCGGCCGCCAGGGCGGCGACGAGTTCGTGTTCGCGGCCGTCGAGCCCGAGCGGATCGATCGCCTCGCCGCCGACCTGCGGACCGCGATCACCACGCCGGTGGCGCTGCAAGGGGTCGAGGTCAGCGCCGGCGCGTCGATCGGGATCGCCGTCTCCCCCACCGACGGCAACTGCACCGCCGATTTGCTCGAGCGCGCCGACGCGGCGATGTACGAGGCCAAGCGCTCGGGCCGCAACGAGATCCGCCGCTGGCGCCCGGCCCAGTCGCGCAACCGTGACTGCGCCCGCGCGTCGCTCGAGTTCACCAAGGAGCTGCCCGAGGCGATCGAGCGCGACGAGCTGGTGCTGCACTGGCAGCCGTTGGTCACCGTCTGCGAGCAGAGCGTCGTCGGGGTCGAGGCGCTGGTGCGCTGGCGTCACCCCGAGCGCGGACTGCTGTACCCGGACGCGTTCCTGCCGTTCGCGCACCGGACCGGCTTGATCACCGAGGTCGACGCCTGGGTCGCCTCGGCACTCGCGCGCCAGCGCCGGCAGTGGCACGCTCAGGGGCTTGACCCATACGTCGGCTTCAACCTCGCGCCCCAGTTCGCGCGCCGCCACGACGCGCTCGGTTCGCTGCTGGGGCGGCTGACCGCCGGCGGCCTCGACCTCGAACACGTGACGATCGAGCTGAGCGAGGGCCAGACGCTGCGCGAGGACCCGGAGCTCGTCAAGTTCGTCCGCGGCCTCCACGAGGCGGGCGTGACGATCAGCCTCGACGACTTCGGTCGTGCGTACTCATCGCTCAACCGCTTGCGCGATGTGCCCGCGCGCTGGGTCAAGCTGCACCGCGGCTTCCTGCAGCAGGTGCCCGAGGATCCCATCGCCTGCCGGGTGCTGTCGGCCGTGCTCGACCTCGTGCGCGCGTTGCAGTTCGATTACATCGTCGAAGGCGTCGAATGCGAGCGCCAGCGGGTGTGGCTCGATCAGCAAGGCGTGTGGATCGCGCAGGGCCTCCTGCTCGGCATGCCAGTGCAGGCCGAGCAGCTTTACGACCGGCTGCGAGCCTCGCCGCCCAGCCAACTGACCCTTCCCGCACAACGCGCGGCGTAACCTAACCTAAGCCCCCGCGACAGTACCCTCAGGGGATGAGCTCTGCTACTGCCACCGAATACCGCAACCTGCTCGTCACCACAGACGTGTCGGCGGCGCGGATCGTGCTCAACCGACCCGACCGGCGCAACGCGCTGTCGCTCGAGCTGATCGAGGAGCTGACCGTGGCGCTGCGCGACTGCTCGCAGCGCGCGGAAGTCAGGGTGGTCGTGATCGAAGGCGCAGGCCCTGCGTTCTCAGCCGGCCACGATCTCGCCGAGATGATCGACCGCGACGAGGCCTTCTACGCCGAGCTGTTCGGCGCATGCACGGTGATGATGGAGACGCTGCACGAGCTGCCCCAGCCGGTGATCGCAAAGGTGCACGGGATCGCGACCGCGGCCGGTTGCCAGCTGGTCGCCGCGTGCGACCTGGCAGTCGCGGCGCAGGGCACCCGGTTCGCCACCCCGGGGGTCAAGATCGGCCTGTTCTGCTCGACGCCGATGGTGCCGGTGTCGCGGGCGGTCGGGCGCAAGCGCGCGATGCAGCTGCTGCTCACGGGCGAGCCGATCGACGCCAGCACCGCGCTGGACTGGGGCCTGGTCAACCGGGTGGTGCCCGCCGAGCAACTCGAGCCGGCGGTGCTCGAGCTGGTGGCGGCAATCGCGCGCTCGAGCTCGTACACGGTCGCGACCGGCAAGCGTGCGTTCTACGATCAGGTCGATCGCGCCGAGCACGACGCCTACGAGGTGTCCCAGGTCGTGATGGCCGACAACGCGCGCGCAGACGATGCCCAGGAGGGGATGACCGCGTTCTTGAGCAAACGTGCGCCCACCTGGAAGCCGCCGCGGCGTTAGGGCGGGCCCTTAGATTAGGGCCCTTAGGGCCCGCGCAGGACCCTCAGCACTTGTCGAGCGCTACCGCGACAGCAGCCCGCCCTCGACCGCCAGCGCCTCGCCGGTGATGAACGATGCCGCGTCCGAGCACAGCCATGCGATCGCGTCGGCGACCTCGTCGGGCCGTCCGAGGCGCCCGAGCGGCACGAACCCGATCAGCGTCTCGCGAAAGCCCGGGAAGCGCGCGAACGTCTCGTCCATCATCGGCGTGTCGATCGCGCCGGGGCAGACGGCGTTGATCCGGATCCCGGCGGCCGCGTACTCGAGTGCCGCCGAGCGCGTCAGCCCGAGCACCCCGTGCTTGCTGGCGCTGTAGGGGGCGCCGTACGGCGAGCCGCGCAGCCCGAGCGTCGAGGACACGTTGACGATCGCGCCACCGCTCCCCTGGGCCAGCAGCGCATCGATCTGCGCCCGCACCGCCAGCCAGGTGCCGCGCAGGTTGACCTCGAGGATCCGGTCGAAGCGCTCGGGCGGGTAATCGTGGGTGCTCGCCTCGCCGCCACCGACCCCGGCACAGTTGGCAGCGCAGTCGAGCCGCCCATAGGCCTCCACGGCGGCGGCGACCAGCGCGCCGACCGCCGCGGCGTCGGTCACGTCGGCGGCGACGAACACGGCCTCGCCGCCGGCATCGCCGATGCTCAGCACAGCTGCTTCGCCGGCGACCTCGTCGACGTCGGACGCGACCACCCGTGCGCCCAGCGTTGCGAACGCCCGCGCGGTGGCGAGGCCGATCCCGGACGCCGCCCCGGTAACCAGCGCGACCCTGTCGTGGAGGCCATAGTCCATCGGCGGTCAATTATCCGCCCGCGGACCGCCGGCGGCGCGAGACAATCAGGGCACCGATGCGCGCGCCGATCACCAAGGACACCGCGCTGTGCATGTCGCTGGCGGGCACACCGACCAACATCGGCACCCGCTTTCACAACTACCTGTACGAGCAGCTTGGGCTCGACTTCATCTACAAGGCGTTCACGACGACTGACCTGCCGGCGGCGATCGCCGGCATCCGCGCGCTGGCGATTCGCGGCTGCGGGATCTCGATGCCCTACAAGGAAGCGTGCCTGCAGTACGTCGACGAGGTCGACGATTCGGCGCGCGCGATCGAGTCCGTCAACACGATCGTCAACTCCGATTCGCACCTGCACGCGTACAACACCGACTACATCGCGGTCAAGGCGCTGCTCGCCGCGTCGAGGGCGGCGGCGGGTGACACCTTCGCCGTGCTCGGCGCCGGCGGCATGGCGAAGGCGGTCGCCGCGGCGCTGCACGACCGCGGGTTGCGCGCGGGGACGGTCGTCGCGCGCAACGAGCGCGCCGGCCGGGCGCTCGCGCAGCGCTACGGATACGACTGGCAGGCGACGCTCGACGACGCCCGCCCGCAGTTGCTGATCAACGCCACGCCGGTGGGCATGGACGGCGGGCCGGGCACCGGTCAGCTGTCGTTCCCGGCGGCGGCGGTCGGCGACGCGCGGATCGTGTTCGACGTCGTCGCCTCGCCGGCGCTGACGCCGCTGATTCGCCTCGCCCAGTCGCTCGACAAGACGGTCGTCACCGGCGCAGAGGTGATCATGCTCCAGGCGGTCGAGCAGTTCGTGCTGTACACGGGCGTGCGCCCGAGCGGCGAGCTGGCCCAGCGGGCGTCGGAGCTCTCGCGCGAGCCCTCTCCCTAGTGACATATCCGGCAAGTTCAGCGCCCGATGAGTGAGGCCGTGGCGCTGGCGGCGCTGGCGGCGTGCCTCGCCGCGGCCGTAACGCGCCCGCGATGGGCGCCGGACTGGGCGGTCACCGCCGGCGCTGCGCTGGCACTCGTCGTGCTCGGGGTGCTCAGCTTCAGCGGCGCCCGAGCGGCGGTCAGCGAGCTTGGCCCGACCGTCGGCTTCCTGGCCGCGCTGCTGGTGCTCGCGGACGGGTGCCGGCGGGCGGGGATGTTCGACGCGCTCGGACAGGCGATGGCGCTCGGCGCGCGCGGCGCCCCGCGCCGGCTGCTGGCGATGGTGTTCATCGCCGCCGCCGTGACGACCTCGGTGTTGAGCCTCGACGCGACGATCGTGCTGCTGACGCCGATCGTGTTCGCGACCGCGGCGCGGCTGCCCACCAACCCGCGCCCGCACGTATACGCGTGCTCGCACCTGGCCAACACGGCCTCGCTGCTGCTGCCGATCTCGAACCTCACCAACCTGCTCGCGTTCCGCGCCAGCGGCTTGTCGTTCACCCGCTTCGGCGCGCTGATGGCGCTCCCGTGGCTGGTGGCGCTGGCGCTCGAATGGCTCGTGCTCAGCCGCTCGTTCGCGCGCGAGCTGCAACGGACGGCGAGCGCCGGCGAGCGCTCGCAACCCCGCCCCCGCCCGCCGGCGTTCGCGCTCGGCGTCGTCGCCGCGACGCTGATCGGCTTCGCGGCCAGCTCGGCGATCGGGCTCGCACCGGTGTGGGTCGCGGCGGCCGGCGCGGCCGCGCTTGCCGCGCACGAGCGCCCGACGCCGGGCGAGCTGGTGCGCGCCGCGGAGCCGACGTTCCTGGTGTTCGTGCTCGGGCTCGGGATCGTCGTCCACGCCGCCGGCGAGCATGGGCTCTCGAGCGCGGTCGAGAGCATCCTGCCCCACGGCACCGGGCTGCCGGCGCTGCTGACCGTCGCCGCCGTCAGCGCCGTCGGCGCCAACCTGCTCAACAACCTGCCCGCGACGCTGATCATCGTGCCGGTCGCCGCCCACAGCGGGCCGGGTGCCGTGCTGGCGATGCTCGTCGGCGTCGACGTCGGCCCGAACCTGACCTACGTCGGCTCGCTGGCGACGCTGCTGTGGCGACGGATCGTGCACGCCCACGAGCACGAGACCGACATCGCCGAGTTCACCCGCCTCGGGGCGCTGACCGTGCCCTCGGTGCTGCTCGCCTCGACGATCGCGTTGTGGTTGGCTCTGCAGGTCATATAGGCAGATGCGCGCGCTGATCTGGATCACCGAGGACACGTGGCAGGCATGCGTCGACCAGGCCCGCCTATACCTCCCCGCGGACGCCGAGGTCACGCTGCTGCACGTCGCGCCGGCCGACGTCGAGCAAGTCGCGGCCGGCGGCGCGCGCGGGCTGCTCGGCCGACGCCCGCCGCCACCCCCCGGGCCGCCGCTGCGCGCGATCGCGGAGCACGAGGCGCAGGCACTGCTGCGGGCCGCGCGCGAGCGCCTGAAGCGACCCGCCACGCTCACCGCACGACGCGGTCGAGTCGAGCACGAGGTCGTGGCCGCGTGCGCCGCCGGCGACCTGTTGATCGCCGCGCGCGACGGCGACCTGCGCGCCGGCCCCAAGAGCCTCGGGCCGCGCGCGCGCTTCGTCGTCGACCATGCGCCGTGCCAGGTGTTGCTCGTGTGGGCGGGCCGACCGGCCGTTGACAGCGCCAAAGCGCACCCGTTATCGTCGCGCCATCAATAGGTCGGACTTTCAAACCTTTTCAGGGAGGATGCTGTGAACGCGAGTGCCCCACGACCGGGCGGGCCGGGCGGCCGGGCCGGGATGCTGTCGCTCGAGGATCTGCGCGACGAGGCCCGCAACGGCGCGATCGACACCATCGTGACCGCCTTCACCGACATGCAGGGGCGGCTGACGGGCAAGCGGATCGACAGCTCGTTCTTCCTGGACCAGGTCACCGACGACGGGATCGAGGGGTGCAACTACCTGCTCGCGCTCGACATGGAGATGGACCCCGTCCCGGGCTACGAGATGGCCAACTGGGAGCGCGGCTACGGCGACTTCGCGCTCGCGCCCGACCTGACCACGCTGCGGCGGATCCCGTGGCTCGATCGCACCGCGCTCGTGCTCTGCGACGTCGCCAACCACGACGGCTCACCCGTGCAGGCCTCCCCCCGGCAGGTGCTGATCAAGCAGTACGACCGCGCCCACGCGCTCGGCTACACGCCGCTGTTCGCCTCCGAGCTCGAGTTCTACCTGTACAAGCAGAGCTACGCCCAGGCCCACGAGCAGGACTATCGCAACCTCACGCCGACGATCCCCTACATCCTCGACTATCACATCCTCGCGACGACGATGGACGACAACGTGGTCGGCCAGATCCGGCGCGGGATGGCGGGCGCCGGGATCCCGGTCGAGTTCAGCAAGGGCGAGGCGTGGTACGGCCAGCACGAGCTCAACTGGCGCTACGCCGACGCGGTCACCTCCGCCGACCGCCACGTGATCTACAAGAACGGCGTCAAGGAGATCGCGTTCCTCAACGGCTGCGCGGCGACGTTCATGGCCAAGCCGTCGGAGAAGGACATCGGCAGCTCGTGTCATGTCCACTCGAGCCTGATCGCCGCCGGCACGCAGCGCAGCGCGTTCGCCGACGGCGAGCACGAGACCGACGCCTTCCGCCACTACCTCGGCGGGATGCGCGCGCGGATCCGCGAGCTCGCGCTGCTGGTCGCGCCGGCGGTCAACTCATACAAGCGCTACGCGAGCGAGAGCTGGGCCCCGACCTCGATCTCGTGGGGCCGCGACAACCGCACGTGCGGCTTTCGCGTCGTCGGCCACGGCCAGTCGACCCGCGCCGAGTGCCGGATTCCCGGCGCCGACGTCAACCCATACCTCGGCTACGCGGCGCTGCTCGCCGCCGGCCTCGACGGGATCGCGAACAAGACCGACCCCGGACCAGAGCTGGTCGGCAACGCCTACGCCGCCGGCGAGGCCGAGCCGTTCCCAGCGACGCTGCGCGAGGCGGTCGACTTATGGGAAGCGAGCGAGTTCGCCAAGCAGACGTTCGGCGAGCACGTGTGGCGCCACTACCTCAACTACGGGCGCACCGAGCAGCGGCTGTTCGACCAGGTCGTGACCGACTACGAGCGCCGGCGGATGTTCGAGCGCGGATGAGCCGCGTGAACGCCCGTGGGACGTGGGACGTGGGACGTAACAGTGAATAATTCACTGTTACGTCCCACTCCCACGCTCCGCCGGGGGCGACTGCCGCACCCGACGGCGTTCGGTCTCCCGGACCGGGTATCCTGAGCGAACGCGCGATCGTTCGAGGAACCCGGTGAGAGTCCGGGGCGGTCGCGCCACTGCGATGGGCCTTGCGTGGGTCCTTCAGTCAGGAACTCGAGCCATCGTGAGACCGACGTGCGGGAACGCGAAATTCCCGGGAGGTGCTCGATGGTGTCGATCGACATGCCGGCGCAGGATCGCTGCCCCGGCATCCTGTCGCTGCACGCGCCGCCGATGGCCCGTTGGCGCGGATCCGGCTGCCGGGCGGCCGGATCGACGCGAGGGGGCTCCGCGGGATTGCCGCCGCCGCCGATCTCGGCGACGGAATCGTCGAGCTGACCTCGCGCTCAGGGGTCGAGGTCCGGGGCCTCTCCCACGCGCTCAGGGGTCGAGGTCCGGGGCCTCTCCCAACCTCCCGGCGCAGCGACCGCCCGCCGAGCGCCGCCCAGGTGACGGCGACGAGCGTCGCACGGCGGGAGCTGCGGCGGGCGACGAGCTCGGTGGCCGCCGTGGCGCCGGCCACGAGTGCGGCGGTGACGATCGCTCCCCGCAGCCGGCTCGGGGCGTACGCAACGCGCTCGGCGGCGCCGGCGAGCCGGCCGGAGCCGGCGACGGGATGCCACCGCGCCGGATCGCCGGTGGCCAGATCGGCGCCGTAGCCGACCAGGAGCGCGGCTGCGCTCACCGCCCGCTCCAGTCGGCGAGCGTCCGCCCGGCCCAGCGGCCGAAGTCGCGTCGCGCGGCGATCCGAGGCTCGGTTCGCGGATGCAGGCCGGCGGCCGCCCACTCGGTGCACGGTGGCGCGACCGTCCCGGATTCCCACCGGCTTCCTCGCGCCGCCACGCTTGAGCAACCAGATCCTACTGTCGCCGGCGACGCGCGACGTGCCACGCGGCGCTCTGAGTTGTGCGCGATCCCGTTCGGGTCAGGTCGCTCCGCGTGCGTCGGTGGTGGTCGGCCAGTTGGTCGCTCGCGGTGATCGTCAGCGTGGCGTGGATCGCCGCCTGCCTGTTGGCCTCGTGGGTGATCATCCGCCGCCGCGACTTCGCCGGAGCGCCGATCGGGCGCCGGCAGGGATCGGGCACGCCGGTGCGCGCCGTGGCCGCCCTCGCGGTCGTCCTCGCGCTGCTCGCGATCGTTCGTGATCTACGGCTGCTTCGAGCCGTAGCCCGAGTTCGCAGGCCGGGTTGGTCCGGCGCGCAGATCGGGCATTAGGGCACCCTAATCCGTGCTAGCGTCCGGGCACGTTGCGGCAGCGGATGCATCTGTCCAGGGCAAGGGCGAGCAGCCGGCACGTCCGTCTCGGCGCCTTGCTCGTCGCCCTCACCTGCCTGCTGGCGAGTTGCGGCGGCGCATCCTCGTCGAGGTCGATCACGCTCTACAACGGCCAGCACGAGCAGACTACCGACGCACTGGTCGCCCGCTTCGAAAAGCTGACCGGGATCAGCGTCAGCGTCCGCACCGACGACGAGGACGTGCTCGCCGCTCAGATCGAGGCGGAGGGCTCCAACTCGCCCGCCGACGTGATCTACACGGAGAACTCCCCCGCGCTCGAGTACCTGCAGCAGAAGGGCCTGCTCGCGCCGGTTGCGCCGTCGACGCTCGCGCACACACCCGGCCGCTTCAACTCGCCTGAGGGCGACTGGGTGGGCGTCTCGGCGAGGGTCAGCGTGATGATCTACAACACGCGGCTGCTCACGCCCAACCAGCTGCCGAGGTCGGTGATGCAACTGGCCCAGCCGCAATGGAAGGGGAGGCTCGCCCTCGCCGCGGGGGAGACTGACTTTCAGCCGATCGTGACGTCCGTCGCACGCACGTACGGCGAAGTGGCGGCGCTTCGCTGGCTGGATGCGCTGAAGGCAAACGCCGGCTCGCGCGTCTATCCCGACAACGAGACGATCACCAGCGAGGTCAATCGCGGGGAGGCGGCGATCGGGATCATCAACCAGTACTACTGGTATCGCGAACGGGCGCAGGTCGGCGCTTCCGGCATGCACTCGGCGATCGCCTACTTCGCTTCCCGCGACCCCGGCTATGTGGTCGACATCTCCGGCGCCGCGGTGCTCAAGTCGAGCGCGCATCAAGCCGCCGCCCAGAGGTTGCTCGCGTTCCTCGTCGGCGAGCAGGGGCAGCAGATCATCGCCCACAGCGACAGCTTTGAGTACCCGATCGGCTCGGGCGTGACGACAACCCAACGAGAGACTCCGTTTGACCAACTGCGCCCGAACCCGATCAGCGTCGCAGCGCTCGGCGACGGCGCCAGCGCGATCGCGTTGCTTCAGAAAGCCCAGCTGCTGTGAGCATGACGGCCATCGGCGAGCCTCGGACCGCCCCGGACGTGCTCCCACCCGACGACGATCGGGCGCCGGCTCGCACCCGACGAGCGGCCGCCCCTGCGCCGCTGCTGATCGGCGCGATCCTGGTCGCGCTGTTACTGGTGCTGCCGCTCGCGTTCCTGATCCTCGAGGCTGCGCAGGACGGCTACTCGACCCTGCGTCCGCTGTTGTTCCGGTCGCTGACCGTCACGCTGCTGTGGAACGCAGTCAGCCTGACGGTCGTCGTGACGGCGGTCTGCGCAGTGCTTGGAACCCTCGCGGCGTGGTTCGTCGAGCGCACGGACCTGCCCGGTCACAGGATCTGGGCGGTGCTGCTGGTTGTGCCGGTCGGAATCCCCGACTTCGTCACCAGCTTCGGCTGGAAGTCGATCTTTCCTTCGTTGGGAGGCTTCGCGGGTGCCACGCTGGTGATGACGCTGGCGGTATATCCGCTGGTGTACCTGCCGGTCGCCGCCTCGCTGCGAAGCGTGGACCCGGCCCAGGAGGAGGTCGCACGCAGCCTCGGCCTCGGGCGCGTGACAGCGTTCCGGCGGGTGACCCTCGCGCAGGTCCGCCCGGCCGTCCTCGGTGGCTGCCTGCTCGTCGCGCTGGTGACGCTGTCTGAATACGGCGCGTTCGAGATCCTCGGCTTTCGCACGTACACGACCGAGATCTACACCGAGTACCTGAACGGCTTCGACGCGCCGGCGGCGTGCGCGCTGTCGCTGATGCTGGTCTTGCTGAGCCTGTTCGTGCTGACGGGCGAAGGCCTGTCGCGTGGGGGCGGCCGGCAGTCGCGGTCCGGGCCACTGGCAGCGCGCGTCGCGCGGCCGCACCGGCTCGGTCGCGGCAAGACGCCGGTGCTGATGGGTTGCTTCGCCGTGGTTGGGCTTGCGCTCGGCGTGCCGGTCGGGGCGATCATCTACTGGGTACTTCACGGCGGAACCTCAACGCTCCCGTCCGCGTCGATCCTGTCCGCCGCGGGGCACACCGTCTTCTACAGCGCCGTCGCGGGCCTCGTCGCAACGCTCGCGGCGCTGCCGATCGCGATCCTGTCCGTGCGCCACGCAGGCCGGGTCTCACTGCTGCTCGAGCGCAGCACCTACCTGGTACTGGCGATGCCGGGGCTCGTGATCGCGCTCGCGCTGACCTATTTCTCGGAGCGGTACGCCGCCGGCTTCCTGTACCAGAGCGCAGCGATGCTGATCGCGGCCTACGCGATCATGTTCTTCCCGCTCGCGCTGGTCGCCGTCAGGGCGTCTGTCGCGCACGCGCCACCTGGCCTCGAAGAAGTCGGACGATCGCTCGGACGATCGCGCCTCGAGGTGCTCTGGCGCTTGACGCTGCCACTCGTGGCGCCCGGACTGGCGGCTGCGTTCTGCCTCGTGTTCCTCGAGGCGATGACCGAGTTGACCGCGACGCTGGTGCTGATCCCGACGGGCGCGCAGACGCTCGCGACTCAATTCTGGGCGTTCCAGACCAACATCTCCTACGGCCAGGCGGCGCCGTACGCGGGGCTGATGATCCTGATCGCCGCGCTGCCGAGTTATATGCTCGGTCGCTGGTTCAACCGCCTGCCTGCACGGGCGCAGGCCTCCGCATGACCAGGCTCGAGATCGGTGACCTGCACAAGGCATTCGGCACCAACGCTGTCCTGACAGGCGTCGATCTGACCGTCCCACCTGGCTCGCTGACCGCGATCCTTGGGCCGTCGGGCAGCGGAAAGACCACGCTGCTGCGCCTGATCGCGGGGTTCGAGCGCGTCGACCGCGGGACGATCAGCCTCGGTGGGGCGGTCGTTGACGCGGCGGCCTGCACCTGGGTCGCCCCGGAGCGAAGGCGGATCGGCTACGTCCCTCAGGAGGGCTGCCTGTTCCCCCACCTGACCGTTTCCAAGAACATCGGCTTCGGACTGCAACGAGACGAGCGCCACGGAGGGCGCGTCGCTGAGCTGATCAAGATGATCGGGATGGAGGGGCTCGAGGGCCGCTATCCCCATCAGCTCTCGGGCGGACAGCAGCAACGGGTCGCGCTTGCTCGCGCGCTTGCCAGGAGGCCCGACATGGTGCTGCTCGATGAGCCGTTCTCCTCGCTCGATCCCGCGCTGCGAGCGGGCGTCCGTGCCGACGTGAGGGCCCTGCTCCGTTCAGCTGGCGCGACCGCCCTGCTCGTCACCCACGACCAGGACGAGGCCCTGTCGCTGGCCGATCGGGTCGCCGTGATCCGGTGCGGGCGGATCCGCCAGACCGACACTCCGCAGGCGCTGTACGACTCTCCCGCCGACACCGAGGTCGCCGGCTTCGTCGGCGAAGCCAACCTGATCCACGGCGAATTCGCAGGCGGATTGGTTCGGACCGCGCTCGGCGATCTGGCGTTCACGTGCAGTGCCGGCTCGCAGCCGACGACCGGGGCCGCAGTCGTGCTGATCCGCCCCGAGCAGGTCAGGCTGAGCCCGGTCGCGGGCGTCGCCGGCGCACTCACGGGGCGGATGATCGACCACGAGTACCACGGCCACGACTCGGTGGTCAGGGTCAAGCCCGACCGCGCGGGCGAGCCTGCCGTGATCCTCGCCCGCGTCCCCGGCCAGGTCCCATACCAGGTCGGGAGTCCGGTGGCATTGACCGTCGAGAGCCCCGTCGTCGCCTGGCGCGCCCGCGGCGACAGGTCGGGGCGGCAGTAGCCGCCCCGACCTGCGGCGGACACAAGATGCGCACCAAGGACGCGATCGCGCGAACCCTGGGCAGCGAGCCCGGCGAAGGCAAGCGGAGGCTGCCGATTAGACGACCAGCTTGGTCAAAACGTTACGCGGCGTGCGGAGGGCAGCGCGGCAGCAACGTTGTGGTCCGGAGCAGACCACAACGTTACAGTCCAGAGGTCCGGATGATCGGCTGTCACGTTTGGTGCATGCGCTCGGGCTCGGCGCCCCGATCACCCTGATCGGCGGGTTCCAGAATGCGAACGGGGGGGCTTCCGGTCGACGCCGTCGCGGTACCGGACGGCGCCCGATACATCTCCGATCACCCGGCCGGGGCGATCGACCGCATCATCCCCTCTAGAGCCTAGGGCCGCGCATTGACGGCCCGCGTTCCGACGCCTCGTCCGGCCGTTATCCTGACGCACGCGGAGTGCATGGATCCGCACGTGGGCTCGCCTTCCGGCGGCGAGCAAGGGTACCCCGGGACCGAGAGACAGGAGCACGTGATGGATCTTCCCGACGAGCTTCAGGGCGTGCACCTGACCCGCCGGCAGCTGATCGAGCGTCTCGGCATGGTCGGCGCGGGCGCATACGTCAGCCAGTCGGCGCTCGCGTGGATGGCCGGGCCGGGCTGGGGTGGGCGTCGGTGATCGCGCGCGCGGCGGGGACCAAGCCGGCCGGCTCGGACCTCGAGGCAGTTGAGCACATCATCTTCTTGATGCTCGAGAACCGCTCCTACGACCATTACTTCGGCGCCTACCCGCGCGGGCGCGGCTTCGACGACCACCCGAAGCACTCGCTCGGCGTGTTCGCCCAGGACTACCCGGGGGGATCGAACGTGGTCCCTAAGAACAGGCTGCTGCCGTTTCACCTCGCGGGCAACCACGGACTCGAATCGACCGACGACCTGACCCACGACTGGGGCCCGATGCACGAGTGCTGGAACGACGGCAAGATGGACTCCTGGGTGAAGGTCCACACCCAGGCGCAGTGGGAGGGGCCCAAGGGCGCGTCGGGATCTCGCTCGGCCTGGCGGCGGTCGGGCGCCCCGGGTATCTGAACCTCGGCCACGGCGAGGACTTCAGCGACCGCTCCGTCGGGGGCATGCGCCCGCGAGAGCGGCGGCTTTGACTGCGTGCAGGCGACCTGGAACCTGCTCGGGCGCTCCGCCGGCGAGGCGCTGGCGGCCGCGCACGAGGCGGGGCTCGGCGTGATCGTCAAGGAGGCGCTCGCCAACGGCCGGCTCAGCAGCCGCGGTCAGATCGAGCCGCTGCGCGAGGCGGCGGC
>JBEKRJ010000031.1:0-15815 GCA_049518835.1 Solirubrobacteraceae bacterium | reverse complement strand
ACCTTGAGCGAGAACGGCAGGCGCGCGACGTCGTACTTGGCTTGTAGTGCGTCGAGCCGGAAGATCTGATAATCGCGCCCGCCGACGCTCATCGTCGCCTGCGCACCGAAGCTGTTGGTTGTCATCTCTCGGAGTCTCCTGATCAGTGGTAGCTCGTACTCTAGGCGGACAGTGACCAGGCCTACCGTTCTTCGCGCGCGCGCGTCCGGCGAGGCCCCGCGCGTCACGAGCATGGAGCTGTTCTTCGACCTCGTGTACGTGTTCGCGGTCACGCAGCTGTCCGAGCACCTCGGCGAGCACGTCGGTGCGCACCGGGGCGCGCAGACGCTGGTCCTGTTCCTGGCGGTGTGGTGGGCGTGGAACTACACCGCCTGGGCGACGAACTGGATCGACCCCGAGCGCTGGCCGGTGGCGTTGCTGATGCTCGTGCTGATGGCGCTCAGCCTCGTGATGTCGGCGGCGATTCCGGCGGCGTTCGGCTCTCGGGGCCTGACGTTTGCGCTCGCGTACGTCTCGATCCAGGTGCTGCGCAGCGCGTTCATGGTGCTCGCCTTCGGCCGTCAGACGATGGGTCGCAACTACGCGCAGCTGCTGGCGTGGTCGGCGATCGCCGGCGTGGCGTGGATCGCCGGCGCGCTCGTGCACGGCGACGCGCGCCTGCTCGTGTGGCTGGGCGCACTCGCGCTCGACCTCGCCGCGCCGATGCACGGCTTCAGGCTTCCGGGCCGGGCCGCCACGCCGATCGAGCAGTGGACGCTCGCGGGCGCCCACCTCGCCGAGCGGATGCAGCTCGTGCTGCTGATCGCGCTCGGCGAGTCGGTGCTGCGCGTCGGCGCGACGTTCGCCGCCCAGCCCGCGCGGGCAGTCGTGCTCGCCGCATTCGTGCTCGGGTTCGCCGGCACCGCCTCACTGTGGGCGGTGTACTTCCTGCGCCACGCCGAGCAGGGCGCGGCCGCGATCTCGCGCACGGTCGCCGACGCGGCCCGACTCGGGCGCGCCGCGTACGCGTACGCCCACGCGATCATGGTCGCCGGCGTGATCGTGGTCGCGATCGCGATCCGGCTGACGATCGAGGGCCCGACGGCGACCGTCTCGAGCGCCGTCGCCGCCGTGACGCTCGGCGGCCCCGGGCTCTACCTGGCGGGCGTGGCGCTGTTCAAGCGCTCGGTCGGGCACGGCAATCCCAGGCCGCCGCTGCTGGGCGTCGCGTGCCTGGCGGCGCTCGCGCCGGTGGCGCTGATCGCCAGCCGCGTCGAGCTAGCGTGCCTGGCGACGATCGTGCTGGTGGCGCTCGCGGTCGCCGCCGGTCGCGCCGGCGAGGCGCAGGAGGCGGGCGAGCACGGCTAGCCGCGCCTACTACGTACGTCTTACAGACGTCTTCGCACCCGCTTCGAGCGGCCGCCGATCCTGACGGTGAGCAGTCAATCAACACCTTGCTGTCAGGAGATCGACGATGAGAATCGTGTACCGCGCATTCGCCAGCCTCGCGCTCGGGGCGCTGGGTGCGCTAGCCATGGCCGGCGCGTACGCCGAAGCAACCCGCGTCCCGGACCAGCCATGATGACCGAGCTGCAAGCAACCCCCCCGGCTCCGGCGCTCGCCGCCCCGACGCGAGCGCTGGACCTCGAGATCGTGATCCCCGTCTACAACGAGCGCGCGACGCTCGAGGGCTCGGTGCTGCGCCTGCACGCGTATCTCTCGCACGCGTTCCCGTTCTCCTGGCAGATCACCGTCGCCGACAACGCGAGCACCGACGGCACGTTCGAGCTCGCCCGCCGGCTGACCTGCGTGCTCGACGGCGTCGAGGCGATCCACATCCCGGCCAAGGGACGCGGCCGGGCGCTGCGCGAGGCGTGGTCGGCGAGCGGCGCGCGCGTGCTGTGCTACATGGACGTCGACCTGTCGACGGACCTCGCGGCGCTGCTGCCGCTGGTCGCGCCGCTGCTGTCGGGTCACAGCGACGTGGCGATCGGGACGCGTCTGCACCGCGCCGCCCGCGTGCGGCGCAGCCACAAGCGCGAGCTGATCTCGCGTAGCTACAACCACCTCCTGCGGATCCTGTTGCGGGCCCGCTTCTCAGACGCGCAGTGCGGCTTCAAGGCGATCCGGCGCGACGCCGCGCGCGACCTGCTGCCGCTCGTGCAAGATCAGCAATGGTTCTTCGACACCGAGCTGCTGGTGCTCGCCCAGTGGCGCGGGCTGCGGGTCCACGAGGTCCCCGTCGACTGGGTCGAGGACCCCGACTCGCGGGTCGACATCGCCTCGACGGCGCTCGAGGACCTGCGCGGCGTCGCGCGGCTGCTCGTCCACCGGCGCCCCGCCGCGCTTACGTTGGCCTCACCCCGGCGACCGATGCTTGCGCCATGACCACGGACTCGATCTCATACCCCGGCCCCTGGGCGACCCGCCTGCGGGCGCGCGCGCGCGCCGGCGGACGCGGGCGCGTGCACGCGCTCGTCGCCCGCCCGGAGCTGCTCGGCCTGCTCGGGCTGACCGCGGTCCTCAACCTCTGGAACCTGAGCATCAACGGCTGGGCGAACACCTACTACAGCGCCGCCGTGCGCTCGATGAGCGCCAGCTGGCACGACTTCCTGTTCGCCTCGCTTGACCGCAGCGGGCTGATGACGGTCGACAAGCCGCCGCTGGCGCTGTGGATCGAGGCCCTGTCGGCGCGGATCTTCGGCTTTCACCCGCTCAGCATCCTCGTCCCCGAGGCACTGATGGGAATCGTCGCGGTCGGCCTGCTGTACGACCTCGTGCGCCGCCGGTTCGGCCGCGCGGCCGGCTTCGCCGCCGGCCTGGCGCTTGCGACGACGCCGATCACGGTCGCGATCGCGCGCCACAACAACCCCGACGAGGCGCTGATCCTGTGCACCGTCGCGGCGCTGTGGTGCTTCGGGCGTGCGCTCGAGACGAGCCGGACACGCTGGCTGGTGTGGTGCGGCGTGTTGGTCGGGCTCGGCTTCGAGGCCAAGATGGGCGTCGCGTTGATGGTGGTGCCGGGGATCGCCGCAGCCTGGCTGTGGACGCGCTCGGACGGGCCGCGCCGTCAGCGGCTGATCGCCGTGCGCCAGTTGCTCGCCGGCGGCGTCGCGATGACCGTCGTCGGGCTCGCGTGGCCGCTGCTGGTGACGCTCACCCCGGCTGCCGACAGGCCGTGGGTCTCGGGCACCGCGGACAACAGCATCTGGTCGCTGATCTTCGGCTACAACGGCCTCGGCCGGGTGGCGGGACAGACCGGCGGTCCAGGCGGCGGCGCCGGCGGCGCCGGCGGCGCCGGGACGATGTTCGGCGGCCCGACCGGGGTCTTCCGGCTGCTGGCGTCCGGGCTCGGCGACCAGGCCGGGTGGCTGCTCGGCTTCGCGGTCGTCGCGGGCATCGGGCTGATGGCCGTCACGAGGCTGCGCCGCCGCGATCCCCGCAGCGGCTGGCTGATCGCGATCGGCGGCGCGTTTGCGACCACGGCGGTCGTGTTCAGCGTCGCGAGCGGCATCTTCCATCCGTACTACGTCTCGTTCCTGGCGCCGTTCGCCGCCGCCCTGGTCGGCGCCGGCGTCGGCCTGATGCTCGACCGCGGCCGGTCGGCGCGCGTGATCGCGCCGGCGGCGATCGCGGCCGGCGCGGTGACCGAGATCGTCGTCGTCAACGGCCTCGGCGGCTCGCTCTCGTGGGCCACGCCGCTGGTGATCGGCGTCGGCGGCGGCACTGCGGTGCTGCTGGCGCTGGCGCTCTCGCCGCGGACGCGCGCGGTGCTGGTGGCGGTGGCGGTCGCCGCGCTGCTGGCCGCGCCGGCGGTGTGGGCGTCCGAGACGCTCGGGCACGCGACCAGCAGCACGTTCCCGGCCGGCGGACCGGCGAGCGCGGAGCTCGGCGGCGGCCCCGGTGGCGGGTTCGGTGGCGGTGGCGCTCGCGGTGGCGGGCGGGCATTCGGCGCCGGTCGCGGGTTCCCAGGCGCGAGTGGGTCCGACGGTGGCGCTCCCGGCGCGGTCGCGGGTGGGCCCGGTGCCGGCGGCGCTGCGGGCGGCTTTTCGGGTGGGCTCGGCGGCAGCGGCGGCGCGGGCGGCTTCCGAGGCCCAGCCAGTGGCACCGGCGCTACTGGCGGCTCGCAAGGCAGCGGCACGGCGCGCGGCTTTGCCGGCGGCGCCGGTGGCCCCGGCGGCTTTGGCGGCTTTGGCGGCGACAGCGCCACGCTGCCCGCCGCGATCCGCTACGCCGCAAGTCACGGCGGCGGCACGATCGGCGTCGAGAGCCAGAGCAGCGCCGCGACCATGATCCTGTCCTCGGATGCCAACGTCGCGGGCCTCGGCGGCTTCTCGGGACGCGAGAGCTCGGTCACCGCGACCTGGCTCGCCCAGGAGGTCCGCTCGGGCCGGCTGCGCTGGGTGCTGGCCGACAGCGGCAGCGCCGGTGGGCTGCCGGGCGATACGCGGACCGGCAGCGAGGCCGCGCTCGCGATCGTCGCCAAGACGTGCCGGGCTGTTACGTTTACGAGCGGTTCATCGACCCAGACGACGATGTACGACTGCCAGGGCCGGGCGCCGGCGATCCTGGCAGCTGCCCGGAGCTGAGGCGCGTGCTCTGACATGCGGCTCAAGTTCGGTGGGCAGCGCCCCGATAAGAGCCACAGTGCAGCGAACGCTTCCCAAAGCCCTGATCGCCGCCGCGAGCTTCGCGCTCGCGGCGGCGCCGTCCGCGCTGGCCGACACGACCGACAGCTCCAACTGGGCCGGCTACGCGATCCACGGCACCGGGGTCAGCTTCCAGCAGATCTCGGCGCGGTGGCGCCAGCCGAAGGCCAACTGCGTAGCGGGAAGGCCGACCTACTCGGCCGCGTGGGTCGGGCTGGGGGGCTTCAGCGCGACCTCGGTCGCGCTCGAGCAGGTCGGGACCGAGCTCGACTGCGGCCGCGCCGGCAGGACGCTTTCGTCGGCCTGGTTCGAGATCGTGCCGGCGCCCGCGCAGTCGGTCCCGCTGCCGGTCAAGGCGGGCGATCTCGTCGCCGCGAAGGTGACCGTGACCGGCACCCAGGTCGTCGTCTCGCTATCTGACCTGACGCAGCACAAGACGTTTACCAAGGCGCTCACCGCGCCCGCCGTCGACACCTCCTCGGCGGAGTGGATCGTCGAGGCGCCCTCGGACTGCATCAGCGCGAACGATTGCCAGACCTTGCCGCTGGCGGACTTCGGCAGCGCGACCTTCCGGCTGGCGCAGGCGGTGTCCAGCACCGGCACCGCTGGTTCGATCACCAATGCCGCCTGGAGCCGGACGAAGATCAGGCTGCGCCCGGCCGGCGGCCGCTTCGTGTCGTTTTTCGGCACCGGCCGTTCACTGGGAGCGGCGACGCCGCTCGCGCTGCGCGCCGGCGGCAGCTCGTTCAAGGTCGTCTACTCCAACCTGTCGGCGCCAAGCGGGCCGGCGTTCTCCAAGCGCGAGTTCGTGCGCTCGGTCGGCCTCACAGCCGCCGCGGGCTAGCCGGCCTACACGCCTCTTAGCGGACTCCTACCGGGCTCTACGGACGGGCAGCGATGCTCTGTCCATGACCACGGACCTGACACCTCACCTGTTCTGGATCACGAGCCGCGCCGCTGGCTTCGCGGCCCTGATCCTCGCAAGCCTCGCCGTTTGCATCGGGCTGCTGATGAGCACCAAGCTGCTCAAGCGCCGCGGCCCCGACCTGATCGCCACGCACGAGATCCTGTCGCTGGCGACGATCGTCGCGATCGCCGTCCACGCCCTCGCGCTGCTGGGTGACCAGTACCTGCGCCCATCGCTGGCCGACATCGCGATCCCGTTCGTGAGCAGCTACAAGTCCTTGTGGACGTCGCTCGGGATCGTCTCGGGCTGGTCGCTGATCCTGCTCGGTCTGTCCTACTACGCGCGGCGCAGGATCGGCGCCAAGCGCTGGCGCAAGCTGCACCGCTTCACCGCGCTGGCGTGGCTCGCGGGCCTCGTCCACGCCCTCGGCGAGGGCACCGACGCCGGCCAGGTGTGGTTCTTGGCGATGGTCGCGATCGTCACGATCCCGGCGCTCGGCCTGCTCGCGACGCGGCTGCTGGGCACCGGCCGCCGCCCGTCCCTGGTTCGACGGATCCCGGCGGCGCACGCCTAGCCTTGCCGGGGGGTGGTCGCTCTTGTGCCGGATGTATATAGCGGCACAAAAGCGACCACCCTCGATCGTCGAGAACGCAAGCTCCTGGAAGGGTTGGCTAGACTCGGCGCCTTCTGACCTCCGGGTCCGCTTACGCTCGAAATTCAAACGGCCGGGCGTGGCGCGAGTCCGGACTCGAGGGCGCACACCCAATCAGGAGGTATCTCCGAAGTGTTTTTAGGATTCAAACGACCGTCGCTGGTCGCATTGCTGACGGCAGTAGCCGTCGTGGCGCTGCCGGCGGCCGCGTCGGCGGCGATCTTGCCGACGCTGACCTTGAGCGGTGACACCGCCGCGGGCAAGAGCCCGGCGAGCGTCGGCTTCGACATCAAGTTCAATCCGAGCGGCACCGACTCGCCCAAGGATCTGACGATCTCGCTGCCGCCGGGCATGCTTGCAAACGCGGACCTCAACGGCGGTGCGTGTTTGGCCGCCAGCTCCCCGACAGCCACCTGCCAGGTCGGATCGGGAACGCTGTCGGCGGGCGGCGTGACCCCCACCGGCCCGAACGTCTCGATGTATCTCGTCAAGGCGCCGGCCGCGACCGACATCGCCGGCGTGGCGCTCGTCAACGGCACCACGGCAAGCGGGACCGTGCTGGCGACGGGCGCGGCGACGCTGACCAGCACCACCGGCCTGCAGATCGCGTTCACCGGGCTGCCGAACATGAACGTCGATGAGCTGAACTTCACGCTCACGACGTTGCGGCTGCCGTCGAGCTGCTCCGCCGGCACCGTCACGGTCACGGCGGACTCGTTCGCGAGCTCTACGTCGCAGAGCGCCACGGCCACGTTGACGCCGCCATCGACGACCTGCGCGAGCCTTCCCTACGCGCCGACACTCGCCGCGACCGTGACCAAGGATGCCAAGGACAACGGCGCGGCGATCGTCACGGCGATCACGCAGCTGGCCGGCGAGTCGGCCAACAAGTCGATCGTGCTCGATCTGCCGTCGGGGATCGCGCCCAATGTCGCGCTGACGGCCTGCCTGAACGCGACCGGCTGCACGATCGGCACGGCGTCTGCGGCCTCGCCGCTCGTGCCGGCCGCGGCGCTGGCGAACGGCACCGTGACGCTCAACGCCCCGACCAACCCGCTGACGCCGCAGATCACGATCGCGTTCCCGGCGCCGCTGGCGCTCTCGATCGTCGGCAACGTGACCCTGGCGCCGAGCCTGGCGGTCAGCTTCACAAGCGTGCCCGACGTGCCGCTGACCTCGCTGACGCTGAACCTCAACAGCGGGCCCGGGACGGCGAAGTCGTTCACGACGACGTGCGCGGCCGCCAACCTGGTCGGCAACTTCACCGCGCAGTCCGGGGCGACCAAGACGGTCACATCGCCGATCACGTTCAACAGCTGCCCAACCCCGCCGGTTGCCGCCGGCTCGGCCAGCGGCTTTGCCGCCGGCCGCGCCAAGCTGACGGTCAAGGTGACCGCCGGCACCAACGCCCCGCTCGTCGCCTCGGCGGCTGTCGGACTGCCGCGCGGGCTCAGCTTTGACCGCAACGCGATCAGCTCGAGCAAGAAGTGCAAGGGCAAGGGCAAGAAGAAGAAGTGCGCGACGACGATCACGATCAAGGGCCTGACGGCATCACCGGGGACGATCTCGGGCGCCAAGGTTCAGGGCGGCCGACTCGTGGTCACGTTCAAGAAGGCCGTCGCCAGCACGCGGCTGACGCTGCGGGCGCCGCTGGTGGTCGAGAGCAAGGCGCTGGCTCGCAGCGTCAAGAAGCACAAGGTCAAGGCCGTCACGGTGACGGTCAAGGTGACCGACGCCGCGCGCACCAGCACGCCGCTGTCGGTCAAGGTCGCGGTCTAACCGGCCTGGCGATCGGTCCCGGACGCCGCCGAGCGATCGGCGGTGTCCGGGCTGGGAGCCGTCGCGTCGCCCGGTTCGAGCGCCGGCGGGGCGCTTGCGCCGTCCAGCGCCGGCGCCGGCTCGCCGGCTCGCAGCCCGGCAGGCGCGGTGCTCTCGCTGCTGTCCGCGGGCTGCGACGACGCGCTTCGAACCGCGTCCAGCAACGGCGCCACGAGGTCGATCGGCATCGGGAACACGACCGTCGAGTTCTGCGTCGCGCCGATCTCGCGCAGCGTCTGCAGGTAGCGCAGCTGCAATGTCACCGGGTTGCGGCCGATCACGTCGGCCGCGTCGGCGAGCTTGGCGGCCGCCTGAAACTCTCCCTCGGCGTTGATGATCTTCGCCCGGCGCTCGCGCTCGGCCTCCGCCTGGCGAGCGATCGCGTGCTGCATCCGCTCCGGGATCTCGACGTCCTTGATTTCGACCGTCGTGACCTTGATCCCCCACGGCTCGGTCTGAAGGTCGATCACGTGCTGCAGCGAGTCGTTGAGCCGGTCGCGCTCGGACAGCAGCGTGTCGAGGTCCGCGCCGCCGAGCACCGAGCGCAGCGTCGTCTGCGCGATCTGCAGCGTGGCCGAATGGTAGTTCTCGACCTCGGTCACCGCGCGCGACGGGTCAACGACGCGGTAGTAGGTCACCGCGGTCACGCGCGCGGGGATGTTGTCGCGCGTGATCACCTCCTGCGGCGGGATCGCGAGCGTGACCGTCCGCAGGCTGACGCGCACCATCCGGTCGATCGTCGGCACGAGCACGACCAGGCCCGGACCGCGGGGGTCGACTAGCCGGCCGAGGCGAAACACGACGCCGCGCTCGTACTCGCGCAGCACCCGCAGCGAGGCGCTCACGCCGGTCAGCGCAAGCACGACCAGCACGAGCAGCACGATGACCAGCGCGGCGATCACGGCACGAGCTCCCACGACTCGGCACGCCGGACGCCGAGCGTCAGCCCGTTGCGGCGCTCGACCACGATCGCGTCGCCGGGCGCGAGCAGGTCGTCCGCTTCATCGTCGACCTCGACCTTGCGCGCGCGCCACAGGGCGCCCTCGACCAGTACCTTGCCCGCCGGACCCTCCCAGCTGCGCACCTCCCCGACGCTGCCGATCATCCCCTCGGGGCCGCTGCGAATCCGCCGTCGCCTTACCGCGCCGGCCTTCTGCAGCGTCACGACCAGCATTGCGCTAGCGGCGATCGCGACGAGCAGCGCCGAGACGAGCCCGACCAGCAGCCCGCCGCCAAGTCCGCCGACCGCCAGCACGGTCCCGATCGCGAGCGCGACTACGCCCGGACCGCCGAGGATTCCCATCGAGGAGACATGGGCTTCGGCCACGACTACGATCGCTCCGATGATCAGTAGCGACACGCCCAATGCGGTCATGAGAACATCGTACCTCTGAGCGATCGGCGCCCAGCACCGGTCGCGCGGCCTGATCGATGCCGCCGACTGCCGTAGGTACGCAATTGTTCGCCGCCGGTAACACCACATGACCTCCCACATCGGTCTTGCCCATAAGCTTTGCCGCCGATGCCCAGGGCGCAAGACGATCGATCGAGGGGCGAGCCGGGCGAGACCCCGGTCGGCCGCCGGCCGCACCCCGACAAGTCCCCGCGGGTCGCCAACCGCGCGGCTCAGGCCGGCGCGGCCGAGATCTCGAGCTTTGACGCGGTCCTGCACTACTTCGACGTCGCCGCCGAGCGGATGGGGCTGCCGGAGGGGCTGCGCAGCGTCGTGCGAAGCGCCGAGCGCGAGGTGCAGGTCCAGATCCCGATCCGCTTGCGAGACAACGGGATACACGTGTTCTCGGGCTACCGGGTGCAACACAACGCCGCCCGCGGGCCGTACAAAGGAGGGATGCGCTACCACGAGCTCGTCAACCTCGAGGAGGTGCGGGCACTCGCAGCCCTGATGACCTGGAAGACGGCGATCGTGGACATACCGTTCGGCGGCGCCAAGGGCGGTGTCAATTGCCCCGCGGGCGACTTCGACCAAGACGAGCTGGAGTCCATCACGCGCGGCTTCGTCGACAAGATCAGAGATGTCCTCGGGCCGCTGCGCGACATTCCCGCGCCGGACGTCAACACCAACGCGCGCGTGATGGCGTGGATGATGGACGAGTACGGCAAGCTGCACGGTGACACGCCCGCGGTCGTGACCGGCAAGCCGGTCTCGCTCGGCGGCTCCCTCGGGCGCGAGGCGGCGACCGGCCGCGGCGTCGTCTACGCCTACCGCGAGGCCGCCAGCTCGCTCGGCCAACGGGCCGACGGGACGCGCGTCGTCCTGCAGGGATTCGGCAACGTCGGCTCATGGGCGGCGCGGATCCTCGCGCAGCTGGGCTGCCGCGTCGTCGGCGTCTCGGACGCGAGCGGCGCGATCCAGTCGCAGGCCAGCATCGACCCCGACGCACTGCTGGCACACCTCGCGCAAGGCGCCAAGCTGGTCGAGTACGCCGGCGCCCCGGGCGCCGTCGGCGTCGAGGCGATCACCCCCGACGAGCTGCTCGCACTCGACTGCGAGGTGCTGATCCCGGCCGCGCTCGGAGGCATGATCCATTCGGCCAATGCCGACTCGGTGCGGGCGCGGATCGTCGTCGAAGGCGCCAACAACCCCACGACGCCGAACGCGGACGAGATCCTCAACGGCAACGGCGTGCTCGTGATCCCGGACGTGCTCGCCAACGCCGGCGGCGTGATCGTCTCCTACTTCGAGTGGGTCCAGAACCTCCAGCACTTCAGCTGGAGCGAGCGTGAAGTCAACGACCGGCTCGGAACGCGGATGCGCCGCGCTTACCGCGAGGTGCAGGAGCGGGCGCGCAGCGCCGGCGTGTCGTTGCGCGTCGCGGCCTACGAGCTCGGCATCGAGCGAGTCGTCGAGGCCGGTCGTCTACGCGGCCACCGCGGATACGGCTAGCCGCCGGCGCCCGGCGCGGCCGGCCGCGTTGTCCCGATCCCGATGAGTTACCCGCGCGCGAGCAGTCCTGAACTGCAGATGACCGTGCGCCGTCAGCCGACGATCGTGTTTGCGGTCGATCGGGCGATCTGCCCGCAGGACGTCGTGAGCGCGTGCGAGGCGCTCGCGGCGCTGATCGCACGCACGGACGCGATCCAGGTGGTGCTCGACGTCGGCGTGCTGGCGCCCGACGCGGCTGCCGTCGACCTGCTCGCGCGTCTCACCCTGACCGCGCGGCGCCGCGGCGCTCGCATCCGCCTGCGCGATCCGACCCCGGAGCTGCAGGCGCTGCTGCGCTTCGTCGGACTCGCCGAGGTGCTACCGGTCCAGTCGCGCCGGGAGCCCGAACATCGGGAACAGCTTCTCGGCGTCGAGGAAGAACGTGATCTCGGCGACCTTCCCGGCTGACAGCGCCACCACCAGCAGCGCCCAGGGGTCATAGCCGCCGCTGGGGCTCGGCTTGTACTGGCCGAACGCGGGCAGTCCGTTGGCTGCGGGCGCGGGCAGCACGCGCGACCCACGGCAGGCGTACCCCGGGCCCAGCCACCACGAGACCATGTGCTCCGGACCGCGCAGCCAGAGGTCATAAGGCGGCATCGACATCGTCGCGTCAGCGCGAAGTAACGCGGTCAGCGCGTCCATGTCGTAGCGCTCGAACGCGGCCACAAAGCGCTCCAATAGGTCCCGACCGGCATCGTCGAGCGGTTGCGGGGTGTCGGTGTCGCTGATGCCGGTGCTGGCGAGCGTCGCGCGAGCGCGTTGCAGAGCGCTGTTGACCGACGCCACCGATGTCTCGAGCAGCTCGGCGACCTCCGACGCCTGCCAGCGCAGCACCTCGCACAGGATCAGCGCCGCGCGCTGGCGCGCGGGCAAGTGCTGCAGCGCGGCCACGAACGCAAGGCGGATCGTCTCCCGCGCGACCGCGACCTCGGCCGGATCGCCTTCCTCGGCGACCATCCGGTCGGGCACCGGCTCGATCCAGACGTTGTGCTCCAGAACGTGTGCGTGCTCGAGCTCGGGCGTGCCCGCCGGGCTCATGTCGACGGGACGCGCCCGGCGCTCGCGGCCGTTGAGCATGTCCAGGCAGACATTGGTCGCGATCCGGTACAGCCACGAACGCAGCGCGGCTCTGCCCTCAAAGCGATCAAACCCGCGCCACGCGCGGATCATCGTCTCCTGGACGGCGTCCTCGGCCTCAAACGAGGAGCCGAGCATCCGGTAGCAGTAGCCGGTCAGCTCCTTGCGGTGCTGCTCGAGCCGGCGGTCGACCGCTTCCGGCGCGGGCGTCGTGCGCGATGCGTCCAACACGAGATCCCATCCTACAAGTAGGGCGTGGCGTGGTTGCGCGACGGTCACACCACGTTCGACGCTCGTGGCGCCGGAAACTCATCGGTCGTAGCCTTGGCGGCGATGCCGGTCGAGACATCAGCGCGGGCGCTTGGCAACGCACGGTTGGCGGCCGGGGCGCGGGTGCTGCTCGTCGGCGTGGTTGTGGTCATGCTCACGATCGCCGGGGCCGCGCGGACGCCCGTCGCGCGCGCCGACGGCGATCCGGGCAGCGACGTGCTCGTGTTCCAGAACCTGTTCGTCGGCTCAGCCGCGGGGCTGTCGGTCGCGCAGCAGCTGCAGCTGGGTGGGCTGCTGCAGAGCGCAAGCCGCGCCGGCTTCCCGATTCGGGTCGCGATCATCGCCGGGCGCGATGACCTCGGTGCCGTCACCGAGCTGTGGCTGGCGCCCCGCGCCTACGCCCGCTTCCTCGGGATCGAGCTGTCGGACGCGTACGCGCAGCGGCTGCTGGTCGTGATGCCCGACGGTTTTGGCTTCAACTGGCCCGGGCACTCGGCGACCGCGGCCTACCGGGTGCTCGCGAACGTAACGCTTCACCCCGGCTTGTTCAGCGCCGCCGAGTCGGCCGTCCGGCGACTCGCGGCCGCGGACGGCGTCGCGCTGCCGGCGGGTGGTGGCGGCAGTGGTGGCGCGAACGCCGGCGCGCCCGGGGGGGCGACCAGTGGCGGTGGCGCGAACGCCGGCGCGACCGGCGGCGGTGTCCGGGGAAGCGATCGCACCGGCGCGTCCGCCATGCCAGGTGGGTCGGGGGACGGCGCGCTGATCGTCGCGGTTGCGCTCGCCGTGCTTTGCTCACTCGGCGGGGGCGTCCTGGTCGCACGCCGGCGCCGGCGCCCGCGCGGGGGTCGGGGTGACGCCGGCGCAAGTGGCTTGATCTGGTCTTCGGCTGCCCGCGTGCGCAGCGCTGGACAGGCGTCCTGGCGTGGGATTCCCCGCCCCGCGGTGTTGGGCTTGGCCGTGCTCGTGCTGCTGGCGGCGGCCGAAGCGCTGCTCGTGATCGTCTCCGCCTCCCCCTCGTCGTCGTCCGCTGACGCGCTCGCGAGCAACGCGTACCTCGACCCGGGCACGTCGCTGCTGCGCCCGGCACCCGAGTTCACGCTCGACGATCAGTTCGGGCAGCGGGTGTCGCTGCACGCGATGCGGGGCAAGGTCGTGATCCTGGCGTTCAACGACTCGGAGTGCACGACCGTCTGCCCGTTGACGACGACCGCGATGCTCGACGCCAAGCAGATGCTGGGCGCGGCGGGCGCGAGCGTGGGGCTGGTTGGCGTCGACGCGAACCCGGCCGCGACGTCGATCGAGGATCTCTGGTCCTACTCCGAGCTGCACGGGATGCTGCACCAGTGGCAGTTTCTGACCGGATCGCTGAAGCAGCTGACGCGCGTGTGGACCGCCTACGGGATCGAGGCTCAGGTCCAGCGCGGCGAGGTCGCGCACACGCCGGCGCTGTTCGTGATCGATCCCAACGGGCAGATCCGCAAGCTGTACATGACCCAGCAGTCTTACGCCTCGGTCGGCCAGCTCGGCCAGTTGCTTGCGCAGGAGGTCGCGAGCCTGTTGCCGGGCCGTCCGCGCGTGAACGCAAGCCTCTCATATGCACAGGTCCCGGCGATCGCGCCAAGCGCGACGGTTGCCCTGCCCCGCGTCGGCGGCGGCACGGTCCGCCTCGGCGCCGGCACGGCGCGCCTGTTCCTGTTCTTCGCCACCTGGGACCAGGAGGTCACGAGCATCGGCGGGCAGCTGGACGCGCTCAGCGCCTATCAGTCTTCGGCGCGCGCCGCCGGGCTGCCGGCGCTGACGGCCGTCGACGAAGGCACGGTCGAGCCCACCGCCGGCGCACTGCCGCGTTTCCTGCACGGCCTGTCGCACCCGCTGTCCTATCCGGTGGCGATCGATCAGAGCGGCCGCGTCGCGGACGGCTATGAGGTTCAGGGCCTGCCATGGTTCGTCCTGGTCTCCCCCGCGGGCCAGATCGTGTGGTACTGGCAGGTCTCGACCAGCGGCTGGCTCGCACGGGCGGCATTGATTCGCGAGGTCAGGGCCGCCCTAGCACGAGCACCCAAGGCGCCGGCGAGCGCCGCGGCCGCAGCGCTGCAGCTCGCGGGCTCGCCAGCCCCGCTGGCAGCGCTGCACCAACAGGCCGGCGCCGTGCTCGGGGACCAGCGGGCGCTCGCCGCCCGGATCCGCTCGCTGCGCGGCTACCCGATCGTGATCAACGCCTGGGCTTCCGGGTGCCCTGCGTGCCTGTCGGAGTTCGGCCTGGTCGCGTCGGCAGCGGCGCGCGATGGCCGGCAGGTCGCGTTCCTGGGCGCCGACACCGACGACTCGGCCGGCGATGCACGGACCTTCCTGGCCCAGCATCCGGTCAGCTACCCGAGCTATCAAGCGACGACCACGAAGCTCAGTTCGCTGGCGGTGATCGAGGGGCTGCCGACAACGATCTTCATCAACCGCGCCGGCAAAGTCGTCTACGTGCACAGCGGCCAGTACGTCTCGCAGGGGACCTTGGACGCGGACATCGCCACCTACGCGCTGGACGGCTGACCACCGACCCGCGCGCGGCAACGGCGGAACAACGTTACAGCTGGTGATCGAGCGGTCTCGGGTGTCACGTTGTGGTCGTCTGCAAGACACAACGTGACGTGCCGGTCCGCGACTTTGCTGCTACGTCACGTTTGGCGATCGATGTTGAAGCGCTGAAGGCCCACGATTCGAGCTCGCCAGCGGCCAATGGACCTACATGCAGCAATACGCCGATGCCAAGACCTGCGTGACCGCCTCGATCACGGGCCGGGCTCAGGCAGCGGCGCCACTCCACGACCCAGCACGCCACGGAGCAGACGTTTGCGCTGGGTGACCCTGTTGCGAACACGGTCGAGGCCCGTGTCTGGGGCGGGAAGGGTGTGGCGGGGGTTGGCCTCCAGGCCGGGCAAGCGAGAAGGTAGGTAGGGTGGCATCCGACGCGCTGCGGGTTGGGTGTCCGCGGTTGGGTCCGGAGCGCTCATCGGGCGACGAGGAGGATCAGAGCTTCGCCTCGGCGATGGTCGGCTCAAAGAGCTCGATTGGGTTGCCGGCGGGGTCTTCGACCAGGATCTGCTTGCCGCCGACGCCGGTGATGATGTCATTGCGGAACGTGGCTCCGTGGTCGCGCAGACGCGCGACCATTGCCTCGAGGTCGTCGACCTCGAGCTGGAAACGGTTCCAGCCCCCGGGCTGTGGCACCGACCCGTCGGGCATCGCCTGCCCGCCTCCGGGGCCGCTCCTGGGCGCGCTCAGCACCAAGCGAAGGTCGCCGCAGGAGAGCATCGCGAAGCTGGGTGCTGGGTGCATGTCCTCGTGGAAGCCGAGCTCGCGGCAGTAGAACTCGATCGCGGCGTCGACATCGTCGACGATGTAGCGGACGCCTACTGTGGCCATGCCGTCTCCTCGCATTGGTTTACTTCTGAAACATATGCGTTTCGCAGCGATACGTCAACGATTCACAACATGCTTGTCTCCGGCTCAGGCGCGCGGGCGGGT
>JBEKRJ010000030.1:0-15871 GCA_049518835.1 Solirubrobacteraceae bacterium | reverse complement strand
GCGCGGGCGGCCTCGATCGCGGCGTTGAGCGCCAGCAGGTTGGTCTGCTCGGCGATCCCGGTGATCGTCTGCACGATCACGCCGATCTGCTCTGACTTGGACGCCAGCTCGCGGATCGCGTCCGACACCTGCTCGGAGGACTCGCGCACGGAGCGCATCGCCTCGGTTGCCTGCTCGGCCGCGCCGACGCCCTGCTGGGCGACCTCGCGCGCGTCGTGTGCCACCGCGGCGGTCTGGTGAGCATTGTCGGCCGCCTCGGCGACCGCGCGCGCGACTTCCTCGGCGGATCGCTTGGCCTGATCGACCATCCGCATCTGGCGCTCGGCGCCCTGGGCGATGTCGCCGACCGCGTGGGCGATCTCCCCGGTCGCCTTGCCGGCCTGATCGGAGGTCAGCGCCATCTCCTGCGACGCGGACGACACCTTCCCGGCCGAGCCGGAGACCTGACCGACGATCTCGCTCAGGTTTCCGCGGGTCTGGTTGTACGCGTCGATTGCGGCCCCGAACCGGTCGCGGACCCCGTTGACGGCATCGGCGACCTGTCCGATCTCGTCCTTGCACGGAGCCTCGATCGAGTCCGTCATCGCCTCCACCGGCACGGTCAGATCGCCGCCTGCCATCGCCTCGATCCCGTTCTTCAGGCTCGTCGCGCAGTGATCGCGCAGCGAGCGCAGGCGGTCGAGGACCACGTCGACGTTGCGCTTGATGGCGCCGGATACGAGGAAGGCGATCGCGATCCCGGCCAAGATCGCAAGCGCCATCAGGGCGATCCCGACCGTCTTCGCGGCGCTGTAGGTCGAGTCGGTGCTCCGCAACGCCTGCTGCGCCCACACGATGTTGGCGTTCGTCCACGTCGTCAGCGTCTGCGTGAGCGCCGTGAACGCCGGATCGCTGGCGTGGATCAGCGGCAGCGCCGCGGCGACCGACTTGCCGCCGCCGAGTGTCGCCATCGCCTGTGTCTGCTGCTTGTAGGCCGCCCACTCCTGCTTGAACGTCTGCCACAGCCGCCGGTCGGTGGCGTTGCTGAACAGCGTCTGGTAGCGGACGAGATCGGACCCGATCTGCGCGTCGTCGGTCGTCTCGGCGTTGCGCTGCTTGGCGGCGTCGGCCGCGCGGGTCTCGATCACGAAGCGCAGCTGCGCCCGGCGGTAGTCGACCGTGTCACGGCTGATCTGGCCCATGACCTGCACGCTTGGCACGGCGTCGATCCCGATGTAGGCCCCGCGGTCATGGACGCTGCCGATCTGGATGATCAGCACGACGCCAAGCAACGCGGTTAAGGCGAGGACCACGCCGAAGCCGCCGAACAGCTTCGCCCTCACCGACAAATCCCGAAAGAACTGCACCTCAAACCTTCCTTTCCGACTGGCGAAAATTGCACTCCGGCGCCGCCGCTGCCCGTAGCTGTCCATGTGCTGCGACCGAGCCCGTGCCCGATGAATCGATACCGGTCCGCCCCTACAATCGGCCGCCGCCGGCAGGGTAGGCAGGCGAACCTGGTTGCGCTGGCGCGAACCGCCGGTTCTGGCCTGGTCTGGGAGGCGCGGGCCCTAAAGGCCTCGCGCGTGCGTCCGATGACCTGAGGGAGCGATCGAGCCGAGCGAGAGGATCCAGATGCGCCTGATCAGAGATTTGTCGTTGCGGACGAAGCTGCTCGCCGGCTTCGGCGCCGTGTTGGCGCTGACCGCGTTGCTCGGCGTCGTGCTGATCGTCCAGATCGGCAGCGTCAACGCGGGCGGCGTCTACATCGCCACCAACGCGCTGCCGAGCGTGCGGCTGATCGGGGAGCTGCGGACGGACTTCGCGGACTACCGCGGCGCGCAGCTGACCTACATCGTCGAGACCAGCGGCGCCACGATGCAGGCGCAGGTTGCCCAGTGGCAGGCCGCCGATCAGCAGATCGAGGCGGATCTGCGCGCCTATCAGGCGATCTTCAGCGACGCGCGCGACAAGCGGGACTGGCAGGCGGTCGCCAGCGCGTGGACTGCCTACACGGCGCAGACCGGGGCGGTCGAGGCGGTTGGGCGCCGCGGCGTCAACGCCTCGTCGTTGGCGCTCGTGCGCGCCAGCGAGCAGCCGTTTGCGGCGCTGGCCGCAACCACCAAGGCGTGGCTGGAGTACAACGTGCGCCTCGGGCAGCGGCGCGTCGCGAGCAACGCGTCGACGTACGACACCGCGCGTGCGGTCGGGATCGTCCTGCTGCTCGTGGCGATCGCGGTCGGGATCGCGATCGCGTTGCTGATCTCGAGCTCGCTCAAGCGCCGCGTCGACGTGATCGTCGCGCGCCTGACGATGCTGTGCGAGAACGGCCTGACGTGGCTGGCGGACGGCCTGCGCGCGATCGCCGACGGCGATCTGACCAACGAGTACACGCCGTTCACGCCGGAGATCGACGATCCCTCCAAGGACGAGCTCGGGCAGGTCGCCAGCGCGGTCAACTGGGTGCGCGAGCGGATGCGGACGGCGGTGTTCGCCTACAACCAGACGGCGGAGCGGCTGCGCGAGACGATCGGCCAGGTCGCGCAAACGGCCGACACGGTCGGGCTTGCGTCGCAGCAGATGGCCTCGACGTCTGAGGACTCGGGCCGGGCCACCGGCGAGATCGCCCATGCCGTCGGCGACATCGCGCACGGCGCCGAGCGCCAGGTGCAGATGGTCGAGCACGTCCGGCGCTCGGCGGACGAGGTCAGCCGTGCGGTCGCTGAGGCGGCGCAGACGGCGGCCCAGACCGCCGCCGTGGCGCACGAGGCGCGGACGGCCGCGCAGCAGGGCGTCGGCGCGGCCGAGCAGGCCGACGTGGCGATGAGCTCGGTTCGCGACTCCTCGCAGGCCGTCTCGGACGCGATCCGCGAGCTGGCGTCGAAGTCAGAGCAGATCGGCGTGATCGTGCAGACGATCACCGGGATCGCCGAGCAGACCAACCTGCTGGCGCTGAACGCGGCGATCGAGGCCGCCCGCGCCGGCGAGCAGGGCCGCGGGTTCGCAGTCGTCGCCGAGGAGGTCCGCAAGCTCGCCGAGGAAGCGGAGCGGGCGGCGCAGCAGATCGCGCAGCTGATCGGGGCGATTCAGCGCGACACCAGCAACGCGGTCGAGGTCGTCGAGGACGGCGCCGAGCGCACGCGGGAGGGGGCAACGGTCGTCGCGCAGACCCGCGCTGCGTTTGTCCAGATCGGATCCTCGGTGGACGAGATGGCGGCGCGGGTCGAGCAGATCGCGGCCGTCTCGCAGCAGATCGCGGCCAGCGCGCAGAGCATGCAGGACAGCATCGGCGAGGTGGCGGCGGTCGCCGAGCAGTCCTCCGCTTCGACCGAGCAGGTGTCGGCGTCGACTGAGCAGACATCCGCGTCGGCGCAGCAGATCGCTGCCTCGGCGCAGGAGCTGTCCGCCAACGCGGCCTCGCTCAACCGGCTGATCGGCAAGTTCAAGCTGACCAGCTGACCAGCTGACCACCTGATCGCGCGCACCGACGGCTGATCGGCCGTTTTCGTCGCTGAATGCGGGATGGCAGCCCGGCGTCGCCGGGATTCGTCCTACGCCGCTACTACCATCGCAGCCGCGATGCGAACAGCGGTCGAGCGCCGGGAGCTGTTGAAGGATGTCTTCGAGCAAGCGCGGGCGTGCCGCCGCTGCCCGCTGCACCAGACGCGCACGACCGTCGTGTTCGGCTCGGGCAACGCCGACGCCGAGCTGATGTTCATCGGCGAGGCCCCGGGAGCCAACGAGGACCGGATCGGACTGCCGTTCGTCGGCCAGGCGGGCAAGCTGCTGGACAAGCTGCTGGCGGAGATCGAGATGACGCGCCAGGACGTGTTCGTCGTCAACGTGCTTAAGTGCCGCCCACCTGACAACCGCGACCCGCATCCAAACGAGATCGACGCCTGCAGCGGCTACCTGAGCCGGCAGCTCGAGCTGATCGAGCCGGCGATGATTTGCACGCTGGGAAACTTCTCGACCAAGCTGCTGCGGGCGGACAGCACCGGCATCACCCGCCTGCACGGGCGCGAGGAGGTGCGCGTGATCGGGCCCCGCGCGGTACGCCTATATCCGCTGTATCACCCGGCGGCGGCGCTGTACACGCCGTCTACGCTCGCGGCGCTGCGAACCGACTTTCACCGGATCCCCGCGCTCTTGGCGCTCGGCGCGCCGCCCCAGCCAGAGCCGGTGGAGCTGGAGCCGATTGCCGAGCCGATCCCAGAGCCCGAGGGGCCGCCGGCGGTGGCGGTGCCGGAGCTGGAGCCGGCGGCGCAACTTGGGCTATTTTAGCGTTAGGTTAGGACTAGCTAGGATCCGCGCAGGAATTATTGCTGCGGGCCCTTACTCGCTGACGCGCTCGATCAGGAACGAGATCCGGACCAGGGCCCGCCACTCGTCGAGATTGTCGCCGCGCAGGCCGACCGAGACCACGTCGAGCGCCTTGATGTTGCGCAACGTGGCCTGCGCCTCGGCGAGCGCCGCCTTGACGGCGTCGTCGGAGCTCGTGGCCGAGCTCCCGACCAGCTCGATGATCTTCGTGACCGCCATCTCACCTCCCATCGGTAAGGGTTGACGATCTGACCCTACTGCGATCGCTTGCCGCCATGGGGCTAAAGGCGCGTTCGGGTTCCGAGCCTCGGGCCGCTCCGCGGGCCCTGAGGATCCGCGGGTCCTAGGCCGGCTCGGCGACCGCGACCGGGGTCGGCTCGCCGGGACGCCGCAGCGCGAGCGCGAATGCGAGCACGGCGCCGATGGCTTGGATCGCGAGCACGACGGCGGCGAAGCCGGTCGGATTGCGCGACGCCCCGAGCAACAGCACCGGCTCCGCGACGGCGACCATGCCGAGCACGATCAAGAACCAGGTCCGCTTGAGCGCCAGCATGTATTGGATCGCGAGATAGGTGCAGGCGAGCACCGTGAACGCGATCCCGAGCACGAGCAGCGCGTGCACGGCGAGTAGGCGATGGGGGCCAAACCCGAGCCGCAGCAGCGGCCGGGCGCCGAAGGCGAAGATCAGCAGCACCGGGACGGCGCAGACGAGGATGATCCCGATCGCGCGCGCGAGCACCGGGCGCGTGTCCTCGCCGTTGGCGCGCCGGCGCGAGACCTCGGGCACGAGGTAGAAGCCCGCGCCGACTGCAACCCAGATCAGCACCTTGGCGGCGACCGCGGTCGCGGCGTACGAGCTCGCGAGGTCCTTGGTCGAGCCAAACCGGTGCTTGGCGGCGATGATGTCGATGTTCTGCAGCACGGCGATCACGATCAGGCCCGCGATCGGCGCCCACGCGCGCTTGACATGCGTCGACAGGCTCAATGCCGGCGCGGTCGCAACCGCGGCTGATGGCGCCTGGGCCGCGCTGATGCCGCGGATCTCGCGCCGTAGCGCCGCCGCGCAGAAGATGCCCATCGCGGCAAATGAGACCGGCGTCCCGATGTAGGCGCCGGTGACGCCCAGCCCGGCTGCGGCCAGGGCCGCGCCGGACACCAGCCGCGCGCTCTGCTCGCCGATCAGGCTGATCCCAACCGACTTGTAGTCACCGACGCCCTGCAGCGCGCCGCGGAGGATCGAGAGCCCGATCCACATGCACCCCGCCGGCAGCCCGATCGCCGCCGCCCACTGGTCGTGCTTGACGCCGACCGCGCCCGCGATCGGGTCGCGCAGCAGGACCGACACGACCGTCGTCGCGAGCGTGAACCACAGCAGGCTCCGCATCCAGCTGCGCAGCGTCGCCGTCAGCCCGGGGCCCACGCCGAGATGTCCGAGCACACCTTCACGCGCGGTCGCGACCTGCAACGCCTGCCCCGCGACCGACAGGATCAGGAAGTAGCTGACCAGCGCGGCGAGCGAGCCATAGTCCGACAGCAGCCGCGCGAACACGATCGTCGAGCCGAGCGCGACGACGTTGTTGGCGATCATCGCCCCGGCGAGGCCCGCCGCCTTGGCGGTGTCGGAGCCTCGCAAGTCCGCGATCGAAGGCAACGACCGCAAGCGCGTTGCGGCCCGCGACTCCCTTACGCCGGTGGTCATGCGCCAATTACGGTACCGAACATCGCCGCGGCCTGATGCACGGAGCCGGTCAGGAGCCTGCAGGCCGGCACGTTTGTCTAGATTTGGGTCGATGCTGCGCCGTCTGGAGACCAGCAGCGCTGCGCAGACCGAGGCGCTCGGGGCCGAGCTAGCCGCGACGCTCCGCGCCGGCGACGTGGTGCTGGTCGAAGGGGAGCTGGGCGCCGGCAAGACCACGTTCGTGCGAGGCGCCTGCCGGGGGCTGGGCGTGAGCGCCGTCGTCACCAGCCCGACGTTCACGATCGGCCAGCGCTATCCGGGCCCGGTGCCGGTCTCGCATCTGGACCTGTTCCGGGTGACGGCGCTCGCCGACGAGGATCCGGAGCTGCTTGCCGACTACCTCGGGCCCGACCGGATCGCGTTCGTCGAATGGCCGCGGGGCGAGGACGCGACGGTTGCCGCATTTGCCCGGATTGCGGCGCACGTCCGGATCCACCACGCCGGCGAGGACCGGCGCACCGTGGAGATCGATTGAGGATCCTCGCCTTTGACACCGCCACGCGGGCGACGGCGGTCGCGTTGTCGCTTGACGGCGGTTGCATCCTGCAATCGCGCGACGACCCGGCTCCGGGGCGTCGGCCGGGGCACGCGACGCAGCTGCTGGTGCTGATCGTGCAGCTGCTCGAGCGCGCCGGACTCGGCTGGCCAGACGTGCAGCGACTCGCGGTCGGGGTCGGCCCGGGAACGTTCACCGGCCTGCGGATCGGGATCGCGACCGCGCGGGCGCTCGCACAGGCGCGCTCGATCCCGCTGGTCGGCGTCTCGACGTTGCGATCGCTGGCGCTCAATGCGGCGCCGCCGCCGGCGGGGCTCGCCGGCGGCGGGCAGGAGCGGGCGTCGTGGCAGGAGTGGCGATCCGCGCCGCGCAGTCCATCCGCGGCCGCGTGCCCGCCCGCAGGCATCGAGACGGTGCTGGCGGTGCTCGATGCTCGTCGCGGCGAGGTGTTCGCGGCCGGCTGGCCGCTGCGCGCGCTTGAGCCCGCAGGCGCGCCGGTGCTGGGGCCGAGCGCGATGACGCCCGCGGCGTTTGTCGCGCGCGCGCGCGGGCTGCGTCCGCGGGCGCTGGCGATCGGCGACGGGGCGATAGAGTTCAGGCAGGTGCTCGAGCGTTCGGGCTTGTGCGTCCCTCCGGACGGCTCGGAGCTGCACAGGGTCAGCGCAGCCAACCACTGCCGGCTCGCCGAAGGTGCACCTGCGGGCGCCCCGGGCGATGTGGTCCCTGCGTATCTGCGCCTCCCGGACGCTGAGATCGCCCGCCGCGCAGCCCCCAAATGACAAGCACGTCCCACAAGATCCGCGCTCTCGGCTTCAACGACCTGCCGCAGGTGATCGCGATCGAGCGGCGCGCGTTCCCGACCCCCTGGTCGCTGGCGATGTTCGTGCTGGAGCTGTCAAAGCCGTCCGGCGTCTGCCTCGCGGCGGTCGACGGCAGCGACGGCGCGACGGTGCTCGGCTACCTGGTCTGCTCCCGCTATGACCGGGTCTGGCACCTGATGAACATCGCCGTCGACCCGGGCACGCGCCGGCGTGGGATCGCCGGCGACCTGCTGCACGAGATGCTCGAGCGCGCCGGCCGCGAGCAGTCGTTCACGCTCGAGGCGCGGACCTCGAACGCGATCGCGATCGCGCTCTACGAGCGCTTCGGGTTCCGCTCCGCCGGCACCAGGCCCCGCTATTACCAGGACACCGGCGAGGACGCGGTGATCATGTGGCGCACCGCTGAAACGGCCTCGACGTCGTCGGCATCCGGGTGATCCTCGCGCTCGAGACAAGCTGCGATGACACCTGCGCTGCGGTGCTGTCGGGCGCGGGTGAGATCCGCTCGAACGTGATCTCCTCGCAGGGGATCCACGATCGCTACGGCGGCGTCGTTCCCGAGATCGCCTCCCGCCAGCACCTCGAGCTGATCGGCGCCGTCGTCGACGATGCGCTGCGCCGCGCCGGCACGTCGCTCGACGCGGTGGCGCTCGTCGCGGTGACGCGCGGCCCGGGCCTGATCGCCGCGCTGCTGGTCGGCCTCGCGACCGCGAAGGCGCTCGCGGCCGCCCACGAGCTGCCGCTCGCGCCCGTCGATCACCTCCATGGGCACGTCGCCGCCAACCTGCTCGGCGCCACGCCGGTGCAGCTGCCGTTCCTGAGCCTGATCGCGAGCGGCGGCCACACGCTGCTGGCTCGCGTCAGCGACCCGGGACCCGGATTCGAGGTCCTCGGCCAGACGCGCGACGACGCCGCCGGCGAGGCGTTCGACAAGGGCGCCCGCCTGCTGGGGCTCGGCTACCCCGGGGGCCCGGCGCTCGAGCGGCTCGCGCGCGACGGTGACCCGGAGGCGTTTCAGTTCCCGACCGCGCGCCGGATGCGCGGCCTGGACTTCTCCTTCGCTGGCCTCAAGACCGCGCTGCTGTACCGGATCCGCGAGCTTCCCGAGCCCGAGCTCGAGCGACGCCGGGCCGACTTGGCGGCGTCCTTCCAGGATGCGATCGTCGAGTCGCTGGCGATCCGCGTGCAGCGGGCACTGTCGGCGACCGGCCTGCAGCGACTCGCGATCGGCGGCGGCGTGGCGGCCAACGGGGCACTGCGCGCGCGCCTCGCGCGCCTCGACGTCGAGCTCGCCGTCCCCGCCCGGGAGCTGTGCACCGACAACGCCGCGATGATCGCCGGCGCCGCCCGGTTCGTGCCCGCGCTGCGGTATCCCGACTACCTCGATCTCGACGCGTACGCGACCGGCGAGCGCGCGCTGGCGGCGTGATCAGGACCGTCATCCTGTACGGCCGCGAGGGCTGCTGCCTGTGCGAAGACGCGCGGGCGGTGCTGGCGCGCGCGCGGGTCAAGCATCAGTTCGTGCTCCAGGAGCGCGATATCGACCGCGACGAGTCATTGCTGCGCGCCTACCTCGAGCGGATTCCGGTGGTCACGATCGACGGCGTCGAGGCGTTCGAGCTGTTCGTCGACGAGCACGAGCTCGAGCGCCTGCTGCAAGCCACCGGAGGAGCCCGTGTCGCTAGTAGAGTGAGATCCGGATGAGCTACGCGGTCGGTCGCGGTGCCGAGGCTCAGCCGGGCGACGACAAGCCGGGGGAGAAGCTCTCGCTCGGCGTCGCCGCACGGTTGTCACGGTATCTGCAGGTACTCACGCAGGCGCGCAAGATGGGCAAGGAGACGATCTCCTCACAAGAGCTCGCCGACTACACGCACGTCAACTCGACCCAGATCCGGCGCGACCTGTCGGGATTCGGCAAGTTCGGCAAGCGCGGCGTGGGCTACAACGTCGAGTCGTTGGTGACGCAGATCCGCAAGATCCTGCGCACCTCCGGGCAGCACAACATCGCCCTGTTCGGCGCTGGGCACCTCGGGATCGCGATCGCCACTTCGGACATCTTCGCCGACCATGGCTTTCGGGTCGTCGCGGTGTTCGACGTCGACGAGCACAAGGTGGGCACGACGATCGGCCACCTGAAGGTCCGCCACAACTCCGATTTGCGCACGGTGATCGACGACGAGGAGATCGTCGTGGCGGTGCTCGCGATCCCTGCGTCGGCCGCGCAGCTACTCGCTGACGAGATCGCCGACGCGGGCGTGAAGATCATCTTCAACTACTCCGACGCGCTGCTGCACGTCCCGCCCGAGGTCACGGTCCACACCTCCAGTCCTGCGGTCGATCTGCTCTACGCGCTGTACTTCTATCTCACCTGACGAGCTCCGGTCGTGGCCCTAGCACTTGACAGCGCTCGCGTGGCCTTCGACGCCGCAGCCGACTTCACGGTCGGGATCGAGGAGGAATTCGCGCTGCTGGACGGGACCGGTCTCGGGTTGAGCGCGCGCTTCGAGGAGCTCAAGGAGGCGGCCGCGGCGGACCCGGTGCTGTTGGAGTCGCTCGCCGGCGAGCTGATCTCATCCGAGATCGAGATCCGCTCCGGGCGCGGCGAGGATCTGGCCGCGGCCACGGCCGCGCAGCGCGATCGCCGCCGACGTCTGTTCGCGCTCGCGGCCGAGCGCGGAATCGCGCTCGGTGCGACCGGCACGCATCCGTGGTCTGACTATCGCGAGCAGCACATCATCGACACCGACCACTACCGCCGCGTCGAGGATGGGCTGAAGTACGTCGCCTGGCGCAACAACACGTTCTCGATGCACGTCCACGTCGGGATTCGCGGCGCCGACCGGGCGGTGGCCGTGTGCGACCGGCTGCGGCCGGTGTTGCCGCTGCTGCTCGCGGTGAGCGCCAACTCGCCGTTCCTCGACGGGCGCGACTCGGGGCTGCACAGCGCGCGCACCCAGATCTTCACCAAGAGCTTCCCGCGCTGCGGGGTTCCGGACGCGTATGGCAGCTGGGATGCGTTTGCTTCCTACATCGAATGGCTGACCCGCACCCGCTCGATCGTCGAGTACACGCAGGTGTGGTGGTCGATCCGGCCGCACTTCACGTTCGGCACGGTCGAGGTCCGGATCTGCGACGCCCAGGGCACCGCCGCCGAGTCCGAGGGGCTCGCGGCGCTGATCGTTGCGTGCGTCGCGCAGGCGGCCCGCGACGTCGACGGCGACGTGCCGTTCGTCGACCCGCCCCGGCGGAAGATCGAGGAGAACGTCTGGCGCGCGATCCGCTACGGACTCGACGGCGAGCTGATCGACCTCGAGCGCGACGAGCTGTTTGCGGCGGCGGAGACCGCCGAGCGCCTGTTGACGTGGTCGGCTCCCGCGCGCACCGAGCTGGGGATCGAGGTCTCACTGCCCGAGCTCAACGGCGCGCAGCGTCAGCGGCGGATGAGCGAAGCGGGGATCGCCCTGCCCGAGATCTACGCAGCGAGCGTCGCCCAGACACGCGAGACGTATGCTCCAGCCGTGGGAACGACCGCGGAGCTGACCCGATGAGCACCGAGCCCGACCAGCCCTCCGAGGAGGAGCTGCGCGCGGCCTACGAGGCCGAAGTCAAGAAGATCCGGGTCGAGCACCTGCTCGTCGAGCACGTCGTGACGCTGATGAACCTCGGGATGCGGCGGACAGGGCTCGCGCCCGGAACCGAGTCCGAGCGCGATCCCGGCCAGGTCCGCCTCGCGATCGAGGCGATCCGCGCCGTGCTGCCGCTCGTCGAGCAGTCCTCGCCGGCGCAGGGCCGGGCGATCCGTGATGCGCTCTCGCAGCTGCAGTTGGCGTTCGTGAGGATCGGGGGCGCGGCGTCGCCCGCGGAGGCGCCAGCGGGTGCTGCGGGTGCGGCCGGGCCCGCGGGTGCGGCGGGGCCGACTACGGGCGGCGAGCATGCCGGCGCTCCAGCCCGTGGGCCGGCGGGCGCCGGCGCGCAGGCGCCGCCTGCCCCGACGCCCAAGCCCGGGGAGCCCGGGCCCGCTCAGCGCAGCGGGCGGCTGTGGGTGCCCGGCCAGTAGCGGTCGGGGGCTCGCGCCGACGAGCGTAGCTCGCCCGGGCAGGCCGTTGCACGACACACACACACCAGTTAATGCGACCGCACTGTCGGCGCTAGGTTGACAGTACGAACTGCCCGCGCGAACGCTAGACTTGAGCCATTCCGGGTCTCCGCTCGACGAGGGTGGCGGGCCCGTTTTTACTTTGTGGGCTGCGCTTATGCGCGCCGTCACCATCTAAGAGCTTTCCCGGAGGACCGCCTTGTCTAGCTTCTTGACGCACCACGGCGTCCTGGTCGCGCTCGTTTGCGCTGCCGCGGCCGTCGTATACGGCGTTCTCACCTCGAAGTCGTTGCTGGCGCTGTCGCCGGGCAACGAGCGGATGCGCGCGATCTCGGCCGCCGTGCAGGAGGGCGCGCGCGCTTATCTGAACCGCCAATACGCCACGATTGCGGGCGTCGGCGCGCTGCTGTTCATCGTTCTGATTCCGCTCCAGAACATCCGCGTGGCGATCGGGTTCCTGGTCGGCGGGCTGTTGTCGGCGTCCGCCGGTTACATCGGCATGAACGTCTCGGTACGCGCCAACGCGCGCGTCGCCGAATCCGCCCGCGGCGGCGTCGCCAAGGCACTCTCGGTCGCGTTCCGCGGCGGCGCAGTGACCGGGATGCTGGTCGTCGGGCTGGCGCTGCTGGGCGTCGCCGGCTATTACGGCGTGCTCACCTGGATCGCCGGCGAGAGCCAGCGGCATGCCGTCAACGCGCTGGTCGGCCTCGGCTTCGGCGGTTCGTTGATCTCCGTGTTCGCGCGCCTCGGCGGCGGCATCTTCACCAAGGCTGCCGACGTCGGCGCCGACCTCGTGGGCAAGATCGAGGCCGGGATCCCCGAGGACGATCCGCGCAACCCCGCCGTGATCGCAGACAACGTAGGCGACAACGTCGGCGACTGCGCCGGCATGGCCGCGGACCTGTTCGAGACCTACGCCGTGACCGCGGTCGCGGTGATGCTGCTGGGCGTGCTGCTGTTCAAGGAGCAGTCGGCGGTCGCCTTGTACCCGCTGGTGCTCGGCGCGCTGTCGATCATCGCCTCGATCATCGGCACGTTCGCGGTCCGCTCGGCGGCCGGAAATGTCGAGCGCGCGCTGTACCAGGGGCTGATCGTCTCGGGCGCGCTGGCGGCACTCGCGTTCCTGCCGATCACGTACTGGATGATGCACAGCTTGACGCTGAAGCCATCAGAAGGCGGGATCGCGCCGCACTGGTGGAAGCTCTACCTCTGCTCCCTGATCGGCATCGGCGTCACGGCGTGCCTGTTCGTGATCACCGACTTCTTCACCTCGACGCGCTTCAGCCCGGTCAGGAGCACCGCCCGGGCATCGCAGACCGGCCATGCGACGAACATCATCCAGGGCCTGGCGCAGGGCTTTCAGTCGACCGCGCCGCCGGCGCTCGTGATCGCGCTCGGGATCCTCGGCGCGTGGAAGCTGGCCGGCGGCGGCGGACAGGGCATCTACGGGATCGGCGTCGCGGTGATGGCGCAGCTGTCGCTGACGGGGCTGATCGTCGCGCTCGACGCGTTCGGCCCGATCACCGACAACGCCGGCGGGATCGCCGAGATGGCTGACCTGCCCGAGGAGGTCCGCAACGTCACCGATCCGCTCGACGCGGTCGGCAACACCACCAAGGCGGTCACCAAGGGATACGCGATCGGCTCCGCCGCGCTCGCGGCGCTGGTGCTGTTCAACGCCTTCCAGCGCGAGGTCGGGAAGAAGTACACGTTTGAGATCGGCAGCCCGCCGGTGCTGATCGGGCTGCTGATCGGCGGCCTGATGGTCTACCTGTTCGCGTCGCTGGCGATGGAGGCGGTCGGGCGCGCCGGCGGCGCGGTCGTCGAAGAGGTGCGCCGCCAGTTCCGTGAGAAGCCGGGGATCATGGAGGGCACCGAGGAGCCCGAGTACGGCGTCGCGGTCGGGCTCGTGACGCGCGCCGCGCAGCGCGAGATGATCCTGCCGGCGCTGATCCCGATCCTGGTGCCGTTCATCGTCGGGCTGATCAGCGTCCAGGCGCTCGGCGGGCTCCTGATCGGGGTGATCGTCGTCGGCCTGTTCATGGCGATTTCGATGACCTCGGGCGGCGGCGCGTGGGACAACGCCAAGAAGCTGATCGAGGACGGTGCGTACGGCGGCAAGGGGTCGGAGGCGCACGCGGCCGCGGTCACCGGCGACACCGTCGGCGACCCCTACAAGGACACCGCCGGGCCGGCGATCAACCCGATGATCAAGGTCGCAAACATCGTCGCGCTGTTGATCATCCCGATCATCACCTAGCTCAGGTGCCGCCCCGTTCAGGGATGGGCTCGCGTGATCAAGTCCGTGACGTCGTTGCGGGTCACGCGAGTCCGCTGAACTGGCACGCACCCACTCAGTCCACGCTCTAGAGTCCAGTCAATGTTCATCTTGATCATCGGTTGTGGCCGTGTCGGATCGGCCCTTGCCAAGCGCGCGCTGGATGCCCGCCACGAGGTCTCGGTGATGGACAGCGACCCACTGTCGCACGAGCGGCTCGACAAGGACCAGTCGACCACGTGGGAGGACGCGGGTGGGCGATTCACCGTCGGTACCGCGCTGGAGATCGACGGGCTGATCGAGGCCGGGATCGAGGAAGCTGACGTGTTCATCGCGGCGACGAGCGGCGACAACACGAATTTGGTCATCGCCCAGATCGCCCAGCGGCGGTTCAAGGTTCCGCGCGTGGTCGTGCGCGTCGCCGATCCCGGCCGCGCCGCCTGGTACGCCGAGCAGGGCCTGCTGACGATCTGCCCGACGCAGCAGGCGATCGACATGGCCGCGACCCTGGCGCTCGCGCCGTGAGGAGGTAGCGGCCTAGATGTACGTGATCATCGCCGGCGCCGGCAAGGTGGGTTGGAACCTCGCCCGGGAGCTGATCGCCAAGGATCGCGAGGTGACGCTGATCGAGTCTGACCACGCCCGCTACCGGGTTGTCGAGGAGGAGCTCGAGCACGCCGTTCAGTACGGCGACGCGACCGAGCTGTGGGTGCTCGAACGAGCCGGCATCGCGCGTGCTGATCTCGTGATCGCGGTCACCGGCGACGACGAGGACAACATCCTGATCTGCCAGGTCTCCAAGGAGCGCTACGGCGTCCAGCGGATCGTGGCCCGTGTCAACAATCCCCGCAACCTGCAGCACTTCAAGCTGCTCGGGATTCAGCCGGCCGTTTCGGCGACCGACCTGATCCTGCGACTGATCGAGCATGAGGTGCCCGAATACGGCCTCGTCCAGCTGCTCGCGCTCGAGGAGGAGCACCTCGAGATCATCGAGCTCGAGGTGGGGGAGGGCTCGCCGGCGGCCGGCAGCGCCGTCAAGGACGTGATCCTCCCCGATGGCTCGCTGATCATCTCGGTGCTGCGCGGGGGCTCGGGCTTCGTCCCCAAGGCCGATTCGGTGATCGACGCCGGCGACCAGGTGCTGCTGATCCTCGACCCCGGTCTCGAGGCCGAGATCACGCCGCAGTTCGCGCCCAACGGCCTCGGGCCCGCCGGCGGGCGCGGCTAGGGATCGCTCCCGCCGCGGGCGACACGGTCACGCGCGGGTCGCAAGCAAGCGAGCTGCGGGGCAAGGACTCGAACCTTGAATTCCAGGGCCAGAACCTGGCGAGTTGCCGATTACTCCACCCCGCAGTAGCTGGCTTCGGGCGCGATCGAGCGAAGCCGCGTCCTGGGCGAGTATAGACGCGGCCCGGAGCGCGGCGATCAGCTGGGGTCGACGAACTGCGCCGGCTGCTTGGTCATCCCGGCCGTCACCGCCGCCACCTGATTGGGGGAGCCGATCAGGCGCTTCTGGCTTGCCGCCTCGAGCGCCAGCGTGTGCGCGGGCGTGCCGGTCCAGGCTTCGTCGTACAGTCGCTTGGCGGCCCGGACGGCGTCAGGGGAGTGAGCTGCGATCTCGGCTGCGAGCTCGCGCGCGGCGTGCAGCGGGTCGTCGGCGAGCTGGGTGACGAGGCCTAAGCGGTGCGCCTCCTCGCCGCTGACGATGCGGGCCGTGTAAGTGAGCTCCTTGGCGACGTCGATCCCGACCAGCCGCGGCAGCGTGCGCGTGATCGACATGTCCGGCACCAGGCCCCACCTGACCTCCATCACCGACAGCCGCGCGCCGTGGGCCGCGATCCGGATGTCAGCCGCGAGCGCGATCTGCAGGCCGCCACCGAAGCAGTTGCCGTGCACGGCCGCGATCACGGGCATCGGCAGCGCGAGCCAGTCGTAGGCGACGCGCTGGGCCCGGTTCGGTGACTCGCCGCGCAGGATCTCGACGAGCTCCTCGAGTCCGCGGCCCGAGCCCATGATCCCGGCCACGTCGAGCCCTGAGCAGAAGCTCGGCCCGTCGCCGTGCAGCACCACCGCCCGCACGCCGTTGGACTGAGCGAGTCGCGAGGTGACGTCGAGGATCGCCTCGAACATCGGTAGGTCG
>JBEKRJ010000029.1:0-18114 GCA_049518835.1 Solirubrobacteraceae bacterium | reverse complement strand
GCAGCCGCGGCCGTGCAGGCCGTGGTGATGATGGCTGTGTCGTCCGGTCCGCCCGCGGCCGCTGCGGCCGGCCAGGAAGCGCCCGAAGAACGTGTGGAATTCCGCGATCCGCTCCTCGGGGACGTCGACAACGAGCTGCTTGTAGTTCGTCGTGGCGTTGCTTGGATTGACTTCTGCAGTCATGTATTTAGCTCCTTTGTTGATTGCTGGAGCTAGCTTAGCAGAAGTAAATACTTAAGTAAAGTCCGGTTCCCGGCGATACATTGCGCCACCCGCGCTCGCCTGCGGGGCAGAGCCCATTCCAGCGTTTCGGAGCCTGGTCAGCCTCGGGTTCTCACAAGCACAGCGGGCGGACGGAAGCGCGCGTTTTGTGCAAGCGGCCGTGCAGTGCCCGTCGCTGCATGACGCCGTGCAGGGTTCGGCGCGGAGCTGAAGAAGCAGATCAGCGCCGGATCTTCCCACCGGCTGGGCGCTTGCGCGGTCACGGCGCCGGGAAGGACGACGGGGTGGGAGATGCGGTGGGAGTTGGGTTGCATTGTGGGGGGGAGTGGGATACAGTGGGACACGAATGCGGAACCCGGGTGGCAGGGCTCCTCCCACCCAGCCACCCGGGTTCGGTGATCCAGATGAGAACCCTTGATCTTCCGCGGAACCTTCGAACACACGCTGGATGCGAAACACCGGCTCACGGTCCCGTCGAAGTTCCGCGCGGCGCTTTCGGGCGGCGTCGTCCTGGCAGCCTCGCCCGAGACGACTCCAGGCGCGCCGCGCTCAATCGCGATCTGGACGCCGGATGCCTACGACGCGTACGCCGCGGCGGCGCTGTCCGGACACAACCCGCTGTTGCCGGACGCACGCGACCTGAAGCGGTTCTTCTTCAACTTCTCTCATGACGCCGAACTTGACGCCGCCAACCGCGTGATGATTCCTCAGTCGCTGATGGACTACGCCGAGCTCGACAAAGACGTCGTCGTCACCGGCTCCGGTGAGTGCCTGGAGGTGTTCGATCGCGTCAAGTACGGCGGTTACAGCGACGACGTCCTGGTGCGTGCCCCCGAAATTGCAGCGAGCCTTGGCAACACTGCTTGACATGACCCAGAGCCACACCCCGGTCCTCGCCGGCGAGCTGATCGACCTGCTCGATCCGGCTCCGGGCGAGGTGGCGGTCGATTGCACCTTCGGCGGCGGCGGCCATGCGCGACTGCTCGCGGACCGCGTCGGGCCGGCGGGCGTGTTGATCGGGGTCGACCGCGATCCGATCGCCGAGGAGCGCTTCGCGGACCTGTCGGCAGAGGTCGCTTGCGAGACCCGCTTCATCCGCGCCGACTACGTGCGGGCGCTCGAGCAACTCGACGAAGAGGGCGTGCGCCCGGACCTCGTGTACTTCGACCTGGGCATGTCCTCGATGCAGGTCGACACCTGGACGCGGGGCTTCTCGTACGCCTACGACGCCCCGCTCGACATGCGCATGGACCCCGCCCAGCAGCTGACCGCCGCGGAGATCGTCAACAGCTGGGACGAGCGCCGGCTGACGCGGTTGCTGCGCGACTACGGCGAGGAGCGCTACGCGCCGCAGATCGTGCGCGCGATCGCACGCGCGCGCCGGCGCGGCGCGCTCGCGACGACCCACCAGCTGGTCGACGCGATCAAGGCCGGCGTGCCCGTGCCGGCGCAGTTCGCCGGCGGGCATCCTGCTCGGCGGACCTTCCAGGCGCTGCGGATCGCCGTCAACGACGAGCTCGCCCAACTCGATGCGGCGCTGCCGATCGCCTGGGGACTGCTGTCGCCCGGCGGACGGCTGGCGGCGATCTCCTTTCACTCGCTCGAGGACCGGCGGGTCAAGCGCTTCCTGGCCGAGCGCGCGCGTGGCTGCGTGTGCCCGCCCGAGCTTCCCGTGTGCGTCTGCGGGCACCAGCCCGAGGCAGCACTGCTGACCCGGCGCGCGGTCGCGCCGACGCCCGGCGAGGTTGCCGCAAACCCAAGGTCAAAGGCGGCGCACCTGCGCGCCGCGCGCAAGCTGGAGGTCGACTCGAGATGACGCCGTCCGCGAGCCCCCCACCGGTCGCCGCACCACCCAAGCAACGCCCCGAGCACCGCCGCGGGCTGCGTCCCGGCGCCCGCCTGCCCCGGCGGGTGTCGGGACCGATGGGCGGTCGCGCTGCCGGCGCCGGCGCCGCGCCGAGGCCTGCTCCCGGCGCCCCGCCGCGGCCTGCTCCCGGCGCCGCGCACCAGCTGCTCGATCGGCTGGTCCGCGCGCGAGCCTGGATCCCGGTGCTGGGAGTGCTGCTGGCAGGCATCGTCGCGATGCAGGTCGAGGTGCTGAAGCTCGGCGCCGGCATCGGCCGTTCGGTCCAGACCGCGACCGAGCTGCAGAGCCGCAACGAGTTGTTGCGGGCGTCGGTCGCGGGGCTCTCGGACGAGCAGCGGATCGAGCAGATCGCGACCAAGATGGGGATGGTGATCCCGCCTCCGGGCGGGGTCGCGGTCCTGCCGGCGCAGCGAACACCCGACGTCGGCCAGGCGCTCGCCAACGTTCATGCGCCGAATGCGTCCGCATTCGAGAGCCTGCAGACGACCAACGGCGTGGTCGTGGGCGTCGATCCGAGCGGGGCCGGGACGGCTGTCGGTGCCGACGCCGCCGCCGCCGATCCCGCCTCCGCCGGCACCGATGCCGCCGCCGCCTCAGACACCAGCGCGGCGGGCGCCGGTTCAGGTGCCGCGACGGTGGTCACCGGGGTCGCTGCGTCGGCCGGCGCCGGTAGCCAGGGTGATGGCTCGCCCGCCGGCGGCTAGCGACCGCAGATGACCGTGCTCGACCGCCGCATCGGGGCGCTGTTGATCGCGTTCGTGGTGCTGCTAGGGGTCGGGCTGATCCGGGCCGCATACCTCGAGTCGTTCATGTCCGGGACGCTGGAGCGCGCAGCGGCCGTCCAGCAGGTCGCGCGCGTGCCGGTACCGGCACCGCGGGGCGCGATCACCGATCGGGATGGGATCGAGCTTGCGAGCAGCGAGTCGGCCGATGACGTGATCGCCGATCCCTACCTGATCACGGCCAAGGGCGACCCTCAGAAAATCGCCGCGCAGCTTGCGCCGCTGCTGGGACAGCCGCTGCTGACGGTACTGGTCGCCATCACCAGGCCGAACACCGGCTTCGTGCGCCTCGCCCACCTGCTGCCGGCCGACCGCGCAACCGAGATCCAACAGCTCGGCATCAACGGCATCAACCTGGTCCCGGACATGATGCGCGTGTACCCGCGCGGTTCGGAGGCGTCCCAGGTGCTCGGCTTCGTCGGCTTCAACGGGCGCGGAGCGGACGGGCTCGAGTACGAGTACAACAGCGTCTTGCAAGGGACCAACGGCGTGCGCAAGGTCGTCAACGACGGTCACGGCCACGCGATCTCGGTCGCTGAGGTGCGCTCCGCGCGCCCGGGCAAGACGGTCGCGCTGACGATCGACTCGGCGCTGCAGGCCGAGATGGAGCAGGTGCTGGCCGGCGTCGGCGCTCAGTACTCGCCCGTCGGCGCGACCGCGATCGCGGTCGATCCCAACACGGGTGCGATCCTCGGGCTCGCCAACTGGCCGAGCACGAACCCCAACGACCCGCTGCCGGCCGGCGAGCCGAGCGCGACGGCGATGAAGGCATGGGAGGACCAGGCGGTCGGGCTCAGCTACGAGCCCGGGTCGACGTTCAAGGCGATCACGGTTGCGGGCGCGCTCCAGGACGGGGTGATCACGCCGAGCTCCGAATTCGACATCCCGCCCGTGCTGCAGGTCGCCGACCGTGAGATCCATGATGCCGACGACCACGGTTACGAGACGCTGACCGTCGCGCAGATCCTGAAGGTCTCGAGCAACATCGGCGCGGTCAAGATCGGCATGCTGCTCGGCGCGCAGCGGTTTGACTACTGGGTGCGCCGGTTCGGGTTCGGCTCGCCGACGGGCGTCGACCTCCCCGGCGAGCAGCCGGGAATCGTCCGGCACTGGTGGCAGTACTCCGGCTCGTCGATGGCGAACCTGCCGTTCGGGCAAGGCGAATCGGTCACGCCGATGCAGATGGTCGCCGCGTACGACGCGATCGCCAACGGCGGCATCCTGCGGGCGCCGCACATCGTGCAGGCGATCGGCGGCAAGGCGGTTCCCGTGCCGGCCGGGCATCAGATCATGTCCCCGGCCGTCGCACTGGATTTGCGCGAGATGCTCCGCGGCGTGTTTGCCGACGGCGGCACGGCATCGGGGGCGGCGATCCGCGGCTATGACCTGGCGGGGAAGACGGGCACCGCGAACATCGCCGTCGACGGCCAGTACTCCGACAGCGCATACGTGGCGTCGTTCATCGGGATGGTCCCGACCGTGCACCCGAAGCTGCTCGTCGCGGTCGTCGTCGACCAGCCGCAGGGCTCGATCTTCGGCGGTTCGGTGGCGGCGCCGGCGTTCCAGAAGATCGTCGGCTGGGCGGTGCCCTACTTCGGGATCGCGCCCTGTCCGGACCCGTGCCCGGCGTCGGTGTTCGACGCTCCCGTCCCCTGAGCGCTGCGAGCGCCGGCCGCGATCGACTCGGCGCGCGCGCCGAACTGGCTGCTCAGCGCCGCCAACCGCCCGTCCCATTGCCCGCCGACCTGCGCCATCCAGGACACGGCTTCTGACAGCGGCCCCGGCGTGACGCGGTAGCGCACCTCGCGTCCGGACCGCTCGCGATCGAGCAGGCCGGCTTGCGCGAGCGCGGTCAGGTGCTTGAGCACTGCCTGGCGGGAGATCGGCAGGTGGGCGGCGAGCTCGGTCGCGGTCGTCTCGGGTCGCTGCGCGATCGCCGCCAGCAGGTCACGGCGGGTCGGGTCCGACAGCGCCCCGAACACGGCGCCGGCGGGGTCCTCGGGCTCGGAAGCCACCTAGGCCGCCACTAGTGGCGCATGTGCCACCAGCGCCGGGCCGAAGCTGCGCCCGCCGATGCCGGGCAGCGGGGTCGCGATCAGGTCCAGCACCGCCAGCGGCCGGCTCTCGACGACCGTCAGCCTGGTGGCGCCGTCGCCGGCAGGCTCGAGCGTCAGCTCGACCCGGGTCGCCGGATCGCCGTCGCAGGCCCACCAGAACGCGAGCCGGCCGGGGGTCTTGGGCGGGCCGGCGATCGTGGGGGAGTTGGTGGGGGAGCCGGTAGGCGGGCAGGCCTCCTCGACCCAGCCCGTCTTGACCGACCCGCGCCAGCAGAAGTGGGCGTCGCCACCGGGGAACAAGTCAAGCGCAACGTCGTCGGCGAGCCAGCCGGGGGCCGTGACGACCTTCCAGACTTCCTCTGGCGGCGCGTCGAGCAGCAGCTGGCGTTCGATCCGGTCGGTCATCGAGTCACTCCTCTGACAGCTAGATGTGCAACCTAACGGTTGCGGGTCTGCTATGTTGCAGCGCAACCGATTGGTTGCACTTTACCAACTCAGGAGGAGGAGCACATGACCCTGGTCCCGATGGTCGTCGAGCAGACCGCCCGCGGTGAGCGCTCGTTTGACATCTACTCGCGGCTGCTCAACGACCGTGTGGTGTTCCTCGGCGGACAGGTCGACGAGACCTCGGCGAACCTGATCGTCGCGCAGCTCGTGCACCTGGAGTCAGACGATCCCGACAAGGACATCCATCTCTACATCAACTCCCCCGGTGGCTCGATCTACGCCGGCATGGCGATCTACGACACGATGCAGTTCATCCGCCCGGACGTGCAGACGATCTGCTACGGGATCGCGATGTCGATGGGCTCGCTGCTGCTAGCAGGCGGCGCGCCGGGCAAGCGGATGGCGCTGCCCAACAGCCGGGTCCTGATCCACCAGCCCTCCGGCGGGTTCGAGGGACAGTCGACCGACATCGAGATCCATGCGCGCGAGGTGCTCGCCCTGCGCGCGCGCGTCGATGAGATCTACGCCAAGCATACCGGCCAGTCGATCGAGCGCGTGCACGCCGACATGGAGCGCGACCGGTTCTTCAGCGGCGCCGAGGCGCTGGCGTACGGGCTCGTGGACCGGGTGATCGAACGCCGCGAGCTCGCGAAGGGCGCACGCGGCTTTGGGCAGGGTTGATTGGCGCTTGGCGGAGCCGCGTGGTGCTTGCTCAGGGCCCGCAGCAGCAGTTTGATGGACTTCAGGCCTGGCTGATCGTGCTGAAACCGAGTTGGCCCGCTGGGGCCGGCGAGCGACGCGGCGCCTGCGCCGGCGCTCGGAGGGCGGGGCGTTGCGTCGTCGCTGGCGGCTGGACGTGGTCAAGACCCGCGCCGGCGCTGAGTCGATCCGCAACTGGCGGATCGATCGCCGCTACGGTGGATGGTGCGGGGGCACGATCGCATCGCGCTACATCGCCGCCGGCTCGTACGGGACGTCGAGCGTCGACTACTGGCAGCTGCGGCGGATCTTCTGCGCCGCCAACGGGCTCGAGATCAAGCCACGCGAGAAGCTCGTCGACGTCGGCTGCGGCAAGGGTCGCGTGCTCAACTACTGGCTGTCACTGGGACTGGCGAACCCGATCGTCGGACTCGAGCTCGACTCCCAGTTCGCATACTTCGCGCGCCGCCGGCTGGCCCGGCACGCCAATGTCGAGGTGCTGACCGGCGACGCAATCGAGCTGCTGCCCGCCGACGCGTCGATCATGTTCGTGTTCAATCCGTTCGCCGAGCCGGTGGTGGCGCGGCTGCGCAATCGGATCGCGGAGCTGTACCCGGCCGGCGCGCGCCTGCGGATCGTCTATTACTTCCCGATGCATCGCGACGTGTTCGACGGCGATCCGAGGTTCGAGGTGACCCCGCTGGCGCGCAAGGCGTTTCATCCCGGGGTCGTCGTGCGGCGGGTTGCATGACCGATCGGTGAGCTGTGGGCGGCCAACGAGATCTCTGTCAGTGGGGAGCATCTCGCGACGGCGATCGTGCACGAGGTGGCCGCCCGGCTGCTAACGCGAACGTCCGCACCTGCGAGAACAGCGACTGCAGATGATCTGGGCGGCCGTGACGCCGTCGCCGTCGCGGACGGTTGACCGCGCCACGCGTACGCTCTGGGCATGCGCCTAGCCGACGTGATGGCGGGGGTCCCGGCGCCGGCCGCCGAGGTCGAGATCGGGGCCCTCGCCTACGACCACCGCCACGTGATCCCCGGGACGCTGTTCTTCTGCGTGTCGGGCTTAACGCGCGACGGGCACGAGTTCGCTGCGCAGGCGGTTGCCGGGGGGGCGGTCGCGCTGGTCGTGGAGCGGCGCCTGGAGCTCGACGTCGCGCAGGTCGTGGTCGAGTCCGCGCGCGCCGCGATGGCGCCGGCGGCGGCCCGGTTCTACGGCGATCCGACCGCGGAGCTCGAGGTCGTCGGCGTCACGGGCACCAACGGCAAGACGACGACGGCGTTCCTGATGCGGGCGCTGCTCGAGGCCGGCGGTCGCCAGACGGGCCTGCTCGGCACGGTCACGAGCGTGATCGGCGGCGTCGAGCATCCCGTGCAGCGCACGACGCCGGAGGCGATCGACCTGCAACGGACGTTCCGCGAGATGCTCGACCACGGTGACCGCGCGTGCTCGATCGAGGTCTCCTCGCATGCGCTGGTGCTGCACCGCGCCGACGCGATCGCGTTCGCGGCCGCGATCTTCACGAACCTGACGCAGGACCATCTGGACTTTCACGCCACGATGGAGGGCTACTTCCAGGCCAAGCGCAAGCTGTTCGTCGACGGCTGCCCCGCGCACGCGATCGTCAACGTCGACGACCCCTACGGCGCGCGGCTGGCGGGCGAGCTGGGCGCGCCGGTGACGTTTGCGATCGACGGCGCGGCGGCGTACCGCGCCGTCGACGTGCGGACCGGCTTGACCGGCTCGAGCTACACGGTTGCGGGCGGCGACGGCGAGGTCGCGCTGCGCTCGCCGCTGCGCGGCCGCTTCAACGTCTACAACGTGCTCGGCGCGTTCGCGGCGGCGCGGTCGTTGGGCGTGACCGTCGAGGCCGCGGTTGCGGCGATCGAGCGCGCCGGTCAGGTCCCGGGGCGCTTTCAGACCGTCGACGAGGGGCAGGAGTTCGCCGTGCTGGTGGACTACGCGCACACGCCGGACTCGCTCGACAACGTGCTGCGCGCGGCTCGCACGCTGACGTCCAAACGGGTCCACGTCGTGTTCGGCTGTGGCGGCGACCGCGACCGTGGCAAGCGCCCGCGGATGGGCGAGATCGCGCGGCGGCTGGCCGATCGCGTGATCGTCACCTCCGACAATCCGCGCTCGGAGGACCCGGAGGCGATCATCGGCGAGATCCTCGCCGGCGCCGGCGAGCGGGTCGAGCACGACGTCGATCGCCGGGCGGCGATTGCGGCGGCGATCGCAGGCGCCGCGCCGGGCGACGTGGTCGTGATCGCGGGCAAGGGACACGAGCAGGGCCAGGAGTTCGAGCGGGGCCGGAAGGTCCCGTTTGACGACGTCAGCGTCGTCCGCGACGTGCTCCAGGGCGCTACGCTGCGCCGCTGACCGCGCCGCCGTCGACGGCCGGCGCGGCCCCGGGGCCAGCGGGCGCCGATGCGCCAAGTACCCTGGCCGCAGCGATCCGGCGAACCCAGACCCGGATCTCCCGACGCAATGAGGAATTGGACTCCTGAGCAAATCGCGTCCGTCGCTGGTGCGCAGCTGATCGCGGCGCCCGGAAGCGCCGGCGCACCACGTAGTGCGGCGCCCGCAAGCGACGGCGGACCACAACGTGCCGGGCCGGCGCGCAACGGCGCGAGTCCCGCTGGGCCCGAGCGGGTCGTCATCGACTCGCGCCAGGCCGGACCGGGCACGCTGTTCGTCGGGCTCCGGGGCCAGAGCGCCGACGGTGGCCAATTCGCGCGCGCGGCGCTGGCCGCCGGCGCGTGGGGGGTGCTGACGAGCGCCGACCACGCGCGGGCCGCCGCTGAGCACGCGCGGGCGAGCGCCGGGCACGCTGTTCGTCGGGCTCCGGGGTCTACGCCATCGGGCGTGCTGCTCGCCACCGACGATCCGCTGGCGGCGCTGCAGCGCCTCGCCGCTGCCTGGCGCGCGGCGCTCGGCGCGCGGGTGATCGGGATCACGGGGTCGACTGGCAAGACCTCGACCAAGGACCTGATCAACGCGGTGCTAAGCCCACACCGCCGGACGGTCGCGTCGCGGGCGAACTTCAACACGGAGATCGGGCTGCCGCTGGAGATCCTCGCTGCCCCGGCCGGGACCGAGGTGCTCGTACTGGAGATGGGGATGCGGGGGACGGGTCAGATCGCCGAGCTGGCCGCGATCGCGCAGCCCGACGTCGCCGTGATCGTCAGCGTCGGGCCGGTCCACCTCGAACTCCTCGGCACCGTCGAGGCGGTGGCGGCCGCGAAGGCGGAGCTGATCGCCGGCCTGCCCGCGGGCGGCACCGCCGTGATCCCCGCCGACGAGCCGCTGCTGGCGCCGTATCTCCGCGATGATGTGACGATCGTCACGTTTGCCGACGACGGCGACGTGCAGCTGCTGGCGTCTGAGCCCGACTACGTCGAGATCGGGCTGCGCGGGCGGAGGCTGCGACTGGCGCTGGCGTTCACCCAGGCCCACCTGCGTCGCGACCTGCTGGCCGCGGTCGCCGCCGCCGATGCTGTCGGCGTGACTCCAAGCGGCCGCTTGGAGCTCGCGCTGACGCCCGGCAGGGGGCAGCGGGTCAGCCTGCCCGACGGCGTGACGCTGATCGACGACTGCTACAACGCCAACCCGATGTCGATGCGAGCTGCCCTCGACGACCTCACGCGGACGGCGGCGCAAGCGCCCCACGGCCGCCGGGTCGCGATCCTCGGCGACATGCTCGAGCTTGGGCCCGGCGAACGGGACTACCACGTCGAGCTCGGCCGCCATCTGGACGAGGTCGGCGTCGACGTGCTGGTGACGGTCGGTCCGCTCGCCGAGGCGATCGCAGACGGCTACCGGGGGGAGATCCACGCCGTCGAGGACGCGACGCAGGCGGCGGCGATCGCGCCGCGGCTGCTGGCCCGCGACGACTTCGTGCTTGTCAAGGGCTCGCGCGGCGTCGGCCTCGAGCTCGTCTGCCGGGCGCTCGGCGGGGGCGGTCGCTAGTGCATTCGGTCTCCGGCCGCGTGCTGATCGCCGGCACCGCGGCGCTGCTGCTGTGCCTGTTCTTGAGCCCGAAGTTCGTCCAGTTCCTGCGCCGGCGCGAGTTTGGCCAGAACATCCGCGAGGACGGGCCGGCGGGTCACCTGTCCAAGGCCGGCACGCCGACGATGGGCGGGATCATCATCTTCGTCGCCTGGTCAGTCCCGTTCTTGATCCTGTCCTCGCACGACTGGGAATCGATGGGCGTGTTCGGGGTCACGCTCGCGTGCACCCTGCTTGGCTTCGCCGACGACTACACGAAGATCGTCAGGCGCAGGTCGCTCGGCCTGCGGGCGCGGACCAAGCTGGCGGTGACGATCGCGATCTCGCTCGGCTTGTGGTGGGTCGCCACGCGGGAAGTCCACCTCGCGTCGGTCGTCCGGCTGCGGTTCGTCGACGTGTCGCTCGAACTCGGACCGCTGTATCCGGTGTTCATCTACCTCGTGGTCGCCGGCACGACCAGCGCCGTCAACCTCAGCGACGGCCTCGACGGCCTCGCGGCCGGCTGTGCCTCGATCGTGCTGCTCGCGTACGTCGGGATCACGTTCATCACCAACGCCCAGAGCGACCTGACGCTGCTCGCGGGCTGCGGCGTCGGCGCGTGCATCGGCTTTCTGTGGTTCAACAGCTTTCCCGCGACCGTGTTCATGGGCGACACCGGCTCGCTCGGGGTCGGCGGCGCGATCGCGGGCCTGGCGGTGATGACCCAGACCGAGGTGCTGCTGATCCTGCTCGGCGGCATCTTCGTGATCGAGGCCGCGTCGGTCCTGATCCAGGTGTTCTGGTTTCAGACGTTTCGCAAGCGCGTGTTCCTGATGGCGCCGATCCACCACCACTTCGAGCTCAAGGGATGGTCTGAGACGAAGATCATCCTGCGCTTCTGGATCGTCGCCTCGGCGTTCGCCGCGATCGCCTTCACCGTGTACCGCCTGAGCATCAGGGGCTAGTGGTGCATCCTTGCAGGATGCACCACTAGTGAAGCCTCGGCCCCCGCTGCCGCCCGGGCCGTTCCTAGTCGCCGGCCTCGCGCGCTCGGGTGAAGCGGCGGCGCTCCTGCTGCGTGCCCGCGGCGAGCAGGTGATCGGCTGCGATGCTGGGCCGGCGAGCGACCCACGGCTTGCGCTGCTGGCGGGGAGGCTTTCACGGGCCGGCGTCGAAGTCCACCTGGATGCGTCAGGTCAGGCCCTTGCCGCCAGGGCCGGGACGCTCGTCAAGAGTCCCGGCGTTCCCCAGCTTGCACCGGCGATCGCCGCTGCGCGCGCCCGCGGGATCCCGGTGCTGGGCGAGCTCGAGCTCGGCTGGCGCCTGCTGGCGAACGAGTTCGTCGCGGTGACCGGGACCAACGGCAAGACGACGACGACCGAGTGGATCGGGCACGTGCACCGGGTCGCGGCTGAGCCCGTCGCGGTGGCGGGCAACGTCGGCACGGCCCTCTGCACGCTGGTCGGGAAGCTCGACCCGGCGGCGACGGTCGTTTGCGAGGCGTCCTCGTTCCAGCTCGAGGACACGACCGCGTTCGCGCCCGAGGCGGCGGTGCTGCTCAACCTGTTCCCCGACCACCTGGACCGCCACCCCAGCTACGAGGACTACGTCGCCGCCAAGCTGCGGATCTTCGCCAACCAAGCAAACGACGACGTCGCGTGCGCGCCGGACGACCTCGGGGTGGAAGATCTGGGCGGTTGTGGGCGCCGGGTGCTGTTCGGCCACAGCCCCGAGGCGGCGCTGTCGGCTAGCGCCGGCTACCTGTGGTGGGATCAGCGGCCGCTGATCGCCGTCGGCGAGCTGGCGCTCTCCGGCGAGCACAACCTTCAGAACGCGATGGCGACCGCCGCCGTGTGCCTGGCGCGCGCGATCGACCCACAGGCGGTCGCCGAGGGGCTGCGGACGTTCGCCGGCGTCGCGCACCGCCTCGAGCGGATCGGCGCGCGCGCCGGCGTCGCGTACGTCAACGACTCCAAGGCGACCAACGTCGCGAGCACGATCGTCGCGTTGCGGGCGTTCGCGGGCGGCGTGCACCTGATCGCCGGCGGGCGCGGCAAGGCCCAGGACTTCAGGCCGCTCGCGCCACTGGTTGCCGAGCGCTGCAAGGCGGTGTACCTGATCGGCGAGGCCGCCGCCGAGCTGGCCGGCACGCTCGGTCAGGCCGGCGTCCCGCTGCACGACGTCGGCGATCTCGACCACGCGGTCGCAGCCGGCGCGGCGGCCGCGCGACCCGGCGAGGTCGTCTTGCTGTCGCCGGCGTGCGCGAGCTTTGACCAGTTTCGCGATTTCGAAGCGCGCGGCGATCACTTCCGCGCGCTGGTCCAGGAGCTCTGATGCCCGGTGCCGGCGCCGCAGACGCGACCGCCGCGCGCCAGCGCGGGCGCGCCGGCCGGCGGACGAGCGCCGCTGGCGGGCGCCGCGCCGCATCGCGCCGCGAGCCGCCGCCGCTCGAGCACCAGATCCTGGTGACGGCGACGCTTTGCCTGCTCGCGTTCGGGGCGGTGATGGTCTACAGCGCCTCGTCGCCGGTCGGCGTGCTCGCCGGCTCGAGCACCGGCACCGGCACGTTCATCCGTTACCTGGTGTTCGGCGCGTTCGGCCTTGCGGCGATGCACGTGCTCGACCGCCGCGGTCTGACGCTGCTGCACCCACAGCTGCTCAACCTGTTGCTGATCGGCTCGTTCGTGCTGCTCGTGTTCGTGATGGTCCCTGGCTTCGGCGTGCGCGTCAACGGGGCACGACGTTGGTTTGCCGCCGGCCCGATCCAGTTCCAGCCGTCGGAGCTGATGAAGCTCGCGCTGGTGCTGTACGTCGCGCGCTACCTGGCCGAGCATCCCAAGCGAATGCGTGGCTTTCGTCCGGCGATCGCGCCGATCGCGATCGTCGCCGGGCCCGCGTGCCTGCTGATCGTCGTCGAGCCCGACCTCGGAACGACGCTGGTGGTGGCGTTCACGATCGCGGCGCTGCTGGTCGCGGCCGGCATGCCGCTGCGCTATCTCGTCACGCTTGCTGGGATCGGCGGCCTCCTCGTCGGCCTGCTGGTGCTGGCGCAGCCGTACGAACGCGCGCGGCTGGCATCGTTCCTGCACCCGTGGTCGGTCGGCGGCACGACCGGATACCAGGCCGTCCAGGGTCAGATCGCTGTCGGCTCGGGCGGACTGCTGGGGGTCGGGCTCGGCCAGGGCGTGCAGAAGATCTACTACCTGCCCGAGGCCCAGACCGACTTCATCCTTGCGGTGATCGGCGAGGAGCTGGGCGTCGTCGGGATCTTCGCGGTCGTCTTCCTGTACGGGATGATCGCCTACGCCGGGCTCAGAACGGCGCGCCGGGCCGTCGGCAGGTATGCGAAGCTGCTGGCGACCGGCCTCACGTCGCTCATCCTGTGCCAAGGGATCCTGAACATCTTCGTCGTGCTCGGACTGGCGCCGCTGACCGGCGTGCCGCTGCCGTTCATCTCCTACGCGCCGACGAACCTGTGCGTGATGCTCGCGTCGGTTGGGCTGCTGTTGAACCTGTCGCGGCCGGGTGCCCGGCGCCTGCAGGTCGTCGAGGCACCCAGGAGTGAGCGACCCGAGGATCGTGATCGGCGCCGGCGGGACCGCCGGACACGTCGTGCCGGCGCTGGCGGTGGCCGACGCGCTGCGGGCTGAGGGCGCGCAGGTCGTGGTCGTCGGCGGCCGGCGGGCCGAGGCAGAGCTCGTTCCGGCGGCCGGATACGAGCTGCGGGTGCTGCGCGTCGAGCCGCTCGCGCGCCGGCGGCCGGCAAGGGCGGCTCGCGCGGCGCTGATCGACGCCCGCGCGGTTGCCGGCGCCGTCGCGATCCTGCGCGAGCTGCGGCCCGACGGCGTGCTGGGCGCGGGCGGCTACGTCGCCGGTCCGGTCGGCCTGGCGGCAGCGCTGCGGCGCGTGCCGCTCGTGCTGATGGAAGCCGACAGCCACATCGGGCTGACCAACCGCCTGCTCGCCCCCGCCGCACGGCGGGTGTGCCTCGCGTTCCCGATCGCGGGACGCGACGGGCGCCGCTACCGGGTGACCGGCCGTCCGGTGCCTGCGCCGGCGACCGATCGAGCGGCCGCGCGAGCGCGGTTCGGGATCGACGAGCAACAGACCTGCGTGCTCGTCTTCGGCGGCTCGCAGGGTGCGCGCTCGATCAACAACGCCGCGATCGCGGCATTCGAGGGTGCGCGCTTTCGCGTGCTGCACGCCGCCGGCGAGCGCGACCTGCCGCAGCTGACCTCGCCGGGTCCGCACTACGACCTGCGCGGCTACATCTCGCCGTTCAACGAGGCGCTGATCGCAAGCGACCTCGTCGTCGCCCGCGCCGGCGGCTCGATCTTCGAGGTCGCGGCGCACGGCCGGCCGATGGTGCTCGTGCCCTACCCGTACGCGACCGCCGACCACCAGAGCACGAACGCCGAGTTCATGGCGCGCGCCGGCGCGGCGATCGTGATCCCCGATGCGCAGCTGACCGCTGCCCGGCTGGCACAGGAGGTCGGCCACCTGCTCGCCGACCACGGGCGGCTGGCGGCGATGGCAAGGGCGGCAGCGACGGTGGCGCGGCCAGACGCAGCGACGGCGATCGCGCATGAGCTGCTGTCGGCGGTGCGGTCGGCGTAGGGGAAGGCCTCACATTAGGGCTCACGACGTGCGCTCTCAGTAGGGCTGACTTGGGTACTGCGGCCCGAGCCGGTCGTTGGCGTTGGCGGCCTCGACGAGCCTGCGCGCGAGAAAGAACGTGCCGGCGGGCGTCCCGCCGTTGCAGCTGCCGCTGCTCTCGCCCGGGACATGAACCCAGAGCAACGCGTCGACGTGCGCCAGTCCGGGGTCGGTCGTCGGCCGGGGCCCAGCCCCGCGTCCCGGCGGGTTGCACAGATCCTCATTGCCCTCGGTCGCCGGATCGGGGTTGAGCAACGGGCCGCGGCCGTTGTCGGCCGTGTTGACGATGTAGTGCGCGCCGTGGGTCAGCGCGGACACCTGATCGCCCCAGCGCAGCTCCGACGTGGTCCAGTTGAGGTGCGTGTCGTTGGTGTAGAAGCCCCTGACCTTGTCGACGCCGACGGCGTTGAGCACGCGCGCGGTGTAAGCCGGGCCCTCGGCGTCCGAGTACTCGCCGGATCGAGCCCGAGCAGCCGAGCGATCGCGCCGGCCGCCTCGCCGTGCGCGGGGCCGTCGACGAACAGGCGCGCGCCGGCAAGCGGATCCTCGCCCGGCGGACGGGGCAGCTCCAAGGGGTTGGCCGGATCGCGGCTGCGCGCGTAGCGGGCGTCGGCGCAGGACGCCGCCGCGGCGCCGCCGCCGTGCACGCCACGCCGTCCGACCGCGGCCCCGATCGCCACCAGCAGCGCCAGCAACGCCAGCGTCAGCGCCACCCGTCGCATCCTCACCGCCGCTGGATAGCACCGGTCCCTCGCGGTCGTCAAGGCGCCGGCGTTGGATAGCCTCGCACCGGTGGCATCGGACGACTGGTCAGCGCGGCGGCTGCATTTCGTCGGCATCGGCGGCGCCGGGATGAGCGGGCTTGCGCTGATCGCCCACGGGCTCGGCGCGCGCGTCACCGGGTCAGATCGGACCGAGTCCTCCTACATCGCGCGGCTGCGCGAGCACGGGATCGAGCCGACGATCGGACACGCGGCCGGGAACGTGCCGCCGGGGGCGGAGGTCGTCTACTCGACCGCGGTCGGGCCTGAGAACCCTGAGCGCCAGGCCGCCGGCGGCAACGAGCTGCATCGCGCCGACCTGCTCGCCCAGGTGGCCGCGCTGCGACGGCTGCTGGCCGTGACCGGCACGCACGGCAAGACGACGACCGCCGCGATGATCGTGCATGCGTTGCAGGCGGCCGGCATGGACCCCAGCTACGTGGTCGGAGGCGAGCTGCGCTCGACGGGCTCCAACGCTGGCTGGGGCACCGGGGAGTGGATCGTCGTCGAGGCCGACGAGTCCGACCGCTCGTTGCTCAAGCTCGCGCCGGCGATCGCGCTGCTCACCAACGCCGAGCTCGACCACCACTCCACGTATGGCTCGAGACTCGACCTCGAGCAGACGTTTCGCACCTTCATGGCGCGGGCCACGCAAGCGGCGGTGGTCTGGGATCGTCCGCAGCTGCGCGCGCTGTGCCCGGCCGGCGCGGTCACCTACGACGCGCCGGAGCCGGAGCTGAGTGCGCGCGGATCGCGCTTTGCCTGGCGTGGGATCGACGTCGAGCTCGCCGTGCCCGGCGCGCACAACGCGGTCAATGCGGCAGGGGCGCTGACCGCGGCGGCGCTCGCCGGGGCCGACCCTGGCGCCGTGGCGGCCGCGCTGGCCGGCTTCGGCGGCGCGCGCCGGCGGCTCGAGCTGCTCGGCGAGACCGCGGCCGGCGTGCCCGTGTACGACAGCTATGCCCATCACCCGACCGAGGTCGCGACCGACATCGCGGCGGCGCGCACGCTCGGGCCGCGCCGGCTGGTGGCGGTGTTCCAGCCTCATCTGTACTCGCGCACGCGGGCGCTCGCCCGGGGGTTCGGGGCGGCGCTCGCGACAGCAGATGTGGCAGCGATCCTCGCGGTGTACGCGGCGCGCGAGCGCGCCGAGGACTATCCGGGCGTCGACGGCCACCTCATCGCCGCCGCGACCGCCGACGCCGCTGCCGGGCGCCAGGTGGCGTGGACGCCCGGCTTCGACGAGGCGCGGCGCTTTCTCGGGGCGACGCTGCGCGCCGGCGACCTGTGCCTGATGATGGGCGCCGGGGACATCGACGCGCTGGCGCGATCGTCCGTGGTCTAAGGGCGGCGGCCGGCGGCTTGCATCGGAACTCCACTGATCAGGCAGCTCCAGCTCGCCGTGCCCTGCCCAGCCTGACCTGCCCAGCCTGACCTGCCCAGCCTGACCTGCCCAGCGCGGCGACACGCGACCAAAACGTGACACCCGCGCAAACTCGTCCGGCGCGCGTGACCTCGTGGTCCACAGCGGGCCATAACGTGACAGCGGCGGACCGCGGATGATCGTCTGTCACGTATGGCCGCGATTTGCGCCCGCCGATCCTCTGGCCCGGCCGTAATAACGGCCGGACCGGCATCTACTCTGCGCTGCATGTCCGCGCCGGCCAGCCTCCCGCGCCATGACGCGCCGCCGCGGCTGACAGCGATCCACGAGGTAGGGGTCCTCGGCTCGAGGTCGAACCTGCTTGTTGCGGGCGATGGCGTCCGCGAATCGGTGGTCATGTGGAGCTGAGCAAGATCGAGCTGGACGGCACGAGCTGCTGGGAGCAGGGATGATCGCCCAGGGGCGACTCGGGTGGCTGCGCCGGTACGCCGAGCAAGCGCGGCTGCGTGGCTGGCCCGTGCTTCGCGGCGGTGCCCGCCAGGCCGGTTCGCGGGCCGCGGCGGGATCGTCGGCGCCGCGCTCCTCGCCGGCGCGATCGTCAGATCCGCGCTCCTCGACGGCGCGATCGTCAGATCCGCGCTCCTCGACGGCGCGATCGTCGGTTCCGCGGTCGTCGGGGGCGCGATCCCCGGATCCGCGGTCCTCGACGGCGCGATCGTTGGATCCGCGGTCATCGGGGGCGCGATCGTCCGCGGCGCGTCCGTTCGCGTCGCGGGTGCCGAGGCCCGGCACTTTCGGGGCGCGCCCTGCCGACGGGAGGCCGTTCGGGGCTCGGCCGTCCGAGGAGCGGGAGCGGCGATCGTCCGGGCGGCGATCGTCAGGGTCGCGCCGGTCCGATCGGCGCCGGCCCGGGCTGTGGCGCGCTGGCCGGGCGGGTCGCCGCACGCGGATCTCGCTGCGGACGCGGGTGCTGCTCGCCTTTGTCGCGACAATCGCGGTGCTCGGCGGAGCCTGGTTGTGGGTCAGAGATTCGTCGCTGGTGGCCGTCGAGCGCGTCTCGGTGGTCGGGGCGACGGGCCCCGACGCGTCAAATATTCGCCACGCGCTGATCGCGGCCGGGCGCACGATGACGACGCTCGATCTCCACATGAACGCGCTGCAGACCGCGGTCGCGCCGTTCGCCGTCGTCAAGCGGCTCCAGGTCAGCACTCATTTTCCGCATGCGATCCGGATTCGCGTGATCGA